>NZ_SDIG01000050.1:0-35701 GCF_004122755.1 Streptomyces sp. TM32 | reverse complement strand
AGTGATGGGGGTGGTCCGTACGGCCCGGGCCACGACATGAGCCGGGCCGTACGGACCACCCCCATCACTCGCCCCGCGGGTACGGCCCGCGGGGCGACGACACCGCGAGGAGAACGCCAGTGAACCGGGTGCTTGTGGTCGATGACGAGCCGCAGATCGTCCGCGCCCTCGTGATCAACCTGAAGGCGCGCAAGTACGAGGTCGACGCCGCCCCCGACGGGGCCACCGCGCTCAAACTCGCGGCCGCCCGCCACCCCGATGTCATCGTCCTCGACCTCGGCCTGCCCGATATGGACGGCGTCGAGGTGATCAAGGGGCTCCGGGGCTGGACGCGGGTGCCGATCCTGGTGCTCTCCGCGCGGCAGACCTCCGACGAGAAGGTGGAGGCGCTGGACGCCGGCGCGGACGACTACGTCACCAAGCCGTTCGGCATGGACGAGCTGCTGGCCCGGCTGCGGGCGGCGGTGCGCCGGGCCGAGCCGACCGGGCCGGCCGACGACGAGGTGATCGTCGAGACCGCGGGGTTCACCGTCGACCTCGCCGCGAAGAAGGTCAACCGCGGCGGCCGGGACATCCGGCTGACCCCCACCGAGTGGCATCTGCTGGAGGTCCTGGTCCGCAACGCGGGCCGGCTGGTCAGCCAGAAGCAGCTGCTCCAGGAGGTCTGGGGCCCCTCGTACGGC
Organism: Streptomyces sp. TM32; assembly: GCF_004122755.1. Taxonomy (NCBI): domain Bacteria; kingdom Bacillati; phylum Actinomycetota; class Actinomycetes; order Kitasatosporales; family Streptomycetaceae; genus Streptomyces; species Streptomyces sp. TM32. The sequence continues at coordinate 35,018 of NZ_SDIG01000050.1, read as the reverse complement.
ACCGAGACCAACTATCTGCGGGTGTACATGGCCCAGCTCCGCCGCAAGCTGGAGAGCGACCCCTCACACCCGAAGCACTTCATCACCGAGCCGGGCATGGGCTACCGCTTCGAGCAGTAGGACCCCCTCGGCGCCCTGCTCCGCGCCCGCCCGGCGGGTTTGTGAGCCGGGTACGAAGTCCGCGTGCGGGCCGTGAGTCCGGGACGCGGCCACCGGTACGCTGGGGCGTATGAGTGCTGGGACCCGATCCGAGAAGCCGGCCGGTCGCTTCCGCCGGATGCTCGACCGGCTGTCCTCCTCCGAGGAGGAGCTGCAGTCCGCCGAGCTGCAACAGGATGCGCAGAACGCGGGGTGCACCCGGATCTGCGACTGCGACGACCGTCAGATAGTGAAGGTCACCGGCACCCTGCGGCATGTCACGCTGCGGCCGCGCGCCGGAGTGCCCGCGCTGGAGGCGGAGCTGTTCGACGGCTCCGCGGCGCTCGACGTGGTGTGGCTGGGACGCCGCTCCATCGTCGGGATCGAGCCGGGCCGGAAGCTCATCGCCTCGGGCCGGGTCTCGCTGAGCCACGGACGCCGGGTGCTCTTCAACCCGAAGTACGAACTCCGACCGCTCGGACAGGAGTAGCCGGTGACGTCTTACGACCGACCGACCACTGACGCGCACGCCGACCCCGATTCCTCCGCAGGCCCCTCGTCCGCCCCGCCCGGCCAGGACGCCGAGGGTGCCGTCGACGGCAGGCAGGTGACCGAGGCCGCGCTGTTCGAGGCGTTCGGCGGCGTGCGCGGCATGGTGGAGACCGTGGTCCCCGGCCTGCTGTTCGTCACGATCTTCACGATCAACAAGGACCTGCACGTCTCGGCGATCGCCGCGCTGGCCGTCTCGCTGGTGCTGGCGGCGGTGCGCCTGGTCCGCAAGGACACCGTCAAGCACGCGTTCAGCGGTGTCTTCGGGGTGGCCTTCGGCGTGGTCTTCGCGATGATGACCGGCAACGCCAAGGACTTCTATCTGCCGGGCATGCTCTACACCCTCGGCCTGGCCACCGCCTACATCGTCACCACGCTCGCGGGCGTCCCGCTGATCGGGCTGATGCTCGGCCCGGTGTTCAAGGAGAACCTCTCCTGGCGCACCCGCAACCCCGGCCGCAAGACGGCGTACGCCAAGGCCAGCTGGGCCTGGGGGCTGATCCTGCTCGCCAAGTGCGCGATCCTCTTCCCGCTGTACTGGTGGGCCGACACCACGCAGCTCGGCTGGATACTGATCGCGCTGAAGATCCCGCCGTTCCTGCTCGCGGTCTACCTCACCTGGATCTTCCTGGCGAAGGCACCGCCGCCGATCGACGTCTTCGCCGAGATGGAGGCGAAGGAGAAGGCCGAGGAGGAAGCCGAGGAGCGGCGCCGTATCGAGCGCGAGACGCTGGACCGGGTCGCCGACGACCTCGGCCGGGACCTCGTACCGGAGATCACGGCCGAGCCCCCGGCCGACCGCCCGCAGGGCGGGGGCCGCCACCGCCGCTGACGCCTTTGCGCGCACCGAACGCCGGGGCCCGGGAACCGCTCGGTTCCCGGGCCCCGGCGTCGTCGGTGGGCCGGAGGGGCCGGGTTACGACTCCTCGTGCCGCACCGACAGCAGGTCCTCCAGCTGCTCCTCACGCGACTGCGCCGCGACGAACAGCAGCTCGTCACCGGCTTCCAGCGCGTCCTCCTTGTTGGGTGTGAGCACCCGCGTGCCGCGGATGATCGTGACCAGGGAGGTGTCCTGGGGCCACTCGACATCGCCGACCCGGGTGCCGGCCAGCGCGGCCTCAGGCGGCAGCGTCAGCTCGACGAGGTTGGCGTCGCCGTGGCTGAAGCGCAGCAGCCGTACGAGATCGCCGACGCTGACCGCCTCCTCGACCAGGGCCGACATCAGACGCGGCGTGGAGACCGCGACATCGACGCCCCAGGATTCGTTGAACAGCCACTCGTTCTTGGGGTTGTTGACCCGTGCGACCACCCGCGGCACGCCGTACTCCGTCTTGGCGAGCAGCGAGACGACGAGGTTGACCTTGTCGTCGCCGGTCGCCGCAATGACGACATTGCAGCGCTGCAGCGCCGCCTCGTCGAGTGAGGTGATCTCGCAGGCGTCGGCCAGCAGCCACTCGGCCAGCGGCACCCGTTCGACCGAGATGGCGGTCGGCGCCTTGTCGATGAGCAGGATCTCGTGGCCGTTTTCCAGCAGCTCGCCGGCGATCGAGCGGCCCACCGCGCCCGCGCCTGCAATCGCGACCCTCATGAGTGCGCCCCCTCAGGACCCGTGGCGAATGCCGCTTCGACCTTCTCGACCTCGTCGGTGCGCATCATCACGTGCACCAGGTCGCCTTCCTGCAGCACCGTCTGCGAGGTCGGCAGCATCGCCTCGCCCAGCCGGGTGAGGAAGGCGACGCGGACGCCGGTCTCCTCCTGCAGCGTGCTGATCTTGTGCCCGACCCAGGAGGGGGCGGTGTGCACCTCGGCGAGCTGCACGCCGCCGCTCGGGTCCCGCCACAGCGGCTCGGCCCCCGACGGCAGCAGCCGGCGCAGCATCTGGTCGGCCGTCCACCGGACGGTGGCGACGGTGGGGATGCCCAGGCGCTGGTAGACCTCGGCGCGGCGCGGGTCGTAGATACGGGCCGCGACGTTCTCGACGCCGAACATCTCGCGGGCCACCCGGGCGGCGATGATGTTGGAGTTGTCACCGCTGGAGACGGCCGCGAAGGCGCCCGCCTCCTCGATACCGGCCTCGCGCAGGGTGTCCTGGTCGAAGCCGACGCCGGTCACCCGGCGGCCACCGAAGGACGAGCCCAGGCGACGGAACGCGGTCGGGTCCTGGTCGACCACCGCGATGGTGTGCCCCTGGCTCTCCAGGGTCTGTGCCAGCGCGGAGCCCACGCGCCCGCACCCCATGATGACGATGTGCATGCTGATTACCCCGTGCCCTGTACTAGCGCGATGACCTGCACAAACACCCTGCTCACTACTTTCTTCTCCCAGTACCGGCGACACGAGGCCACGGCTCGCGACACGGACCCGGCAGGGTAACGGGAGCGCCGCCCGCACCGTGGTCCGGTACAACCGTAGCCGCAATGCCGGTCCTGGTAGGGGGCGCGGTGGGCGGCATTCGGATGTGGCCTGCCCGGTGGGGCGACGGTCTCCCGCGGCCGGGCTGCGCCGTGCCGGGTCCGTAAGGCACGCTGAACCGTGTGCCCAACCTGCCTCTCCAGCCCCAACAGGGCTCATACACCTCGCACATGGTGGTCTGCGGCGACGATGCGCTGGCGCACCGGCTCGCCGCCGAGCTCCGGGACGTCTACGGCGAACGGGTGACGCTGGTCGTCCCCTCCGCCCGGGAGCCGCACCGGCCCCGCATCCCGCCGCCGGCCCGCGCGCTGGACCGGGCGACCGCGCTCCTGGGCCGGGTGTCGGCGGCGGTCGCCCGTACCTCGCCGGTGCCGTCCGAGGCGCCCGGGGACGATGCGGAGCCGCCGGAGGAGACCGTACGGATCCTGGAGGCGGCGCAGCCGGACGACGTGGCGCTGACCGAGGCGGGCGTCGCCGAGGCGGGCGCGCTGGCGCTGGTCTACGACGACGATGAGCTCAACATCCACGCCGCGCTGCGCGCCCGCCGGCTCAATCCCCGCCTGCGGCTGGTCATCCGGCTCTACAACCGCAAACTCGGCCAGCACCTGGAGGAGTTGCTCGACCAGGCCGCGGCGGTCACCGGCCTGGGCGCCGACGGCGGCGGGGACGCGGTGGGCGCCGACGCGGTGGATGCCGACGCCTCCACGACGGTGCTGTCCGACGCCGACACGGTGGCCCCCGCGCTGGTGGCCACCGCGGTCGCCGGGACCAGCAAGGTCATCGAGGCGGACGGGCTGCTGCTGCGGGCGGTGGAGCGGCCGCCGGTGCCTCCCGGCCGGCCCGGTGACCCCGGCCTGTGCACCCTGGCGCTGCTGCCCGCCTCCGCCAACGACCCCGACCAGGAGCCGAGTTCGGGCAGCGGCGAGGACGGGCAGCTGCTGCCGGACGATGCCGCGGTCAGGGACGCCGCCGGCTGCGGCACCGTCGTCCTGGAGACCGTCTCCTATACGGGGCGGCCGGTGCGCCCCGCCCGGCTGCGGGGCCGGGGCGCCCCCCTCGCCTCGCTCTTCTCCCGGCGGCTGCGCTGGTCGCTGGCCGGCGTCGTCGGCGCGGTGCTGGCGCTGGCCGTCGCGTCCTGGCTCACCACCGGTCTGGAACCGGTGCACGGCGCCTATCTCACGCTGCTGGACCTGTTCGCGATCAACGACCCGGCGCTCGGCCAGCCGCTGCCCCGCAAGATCCTGCAACTGCTGTCCGGACTGACCGGCCTGTTGCTGCTGCCGGTGCTGGTCGCGGCCGCGTTCGAGGGGCTGGGCACCTTCCGCAGCGCCTCGGCACTGCGCCGCCCGCCGCGCGGTCTGTCGGGGCACGTGGTGCTGCTCGGCCTCGGCAAGGTCGGCACCCGCGTCCTGGCGCGACTGCACGAGATGGGCATCCCCGTGGTGTGCATCGAGGCGGACCCGGAGGCGCGGGGCATCGCACTGGCCCGCCGGCTGCGGGTGCCCACCGTCCTGGGGGACGTCACCCAGGAAGGAGTCCTGGAGGCCGCGATGATCGAGCGGGCGGCCTCGCTGCTCGCCCTCAGCAGCGCCGACACCACGAATCTGGAGGCCGCCCTCTACGCCCGCAGCGTCGCCCCGCGATTGCGGGTCACCCTGCGGCTGTTCGACGACCGGTTCGCCACCGCCGTCTACCGCACCCTGCGCGCCGCGCACCCCCGGGCGCTCACCCGCAGCCGCAGCACCTCCTTCCTGGCGGCGCCCGCGTTCGGCGGCGCGATGATGGGGCGGCAGATCCTGGGGGCCATTCCCGTCGAGCGCCGGGTGCTGCTGGTCGCCCGGGTCGAGGTGCGTGGCAATGCCGCGCTGGAGGGCCGTACGGTCGCCGAGGTGCTGCGGCCGGGCCGGCTGCGGGTGCTGGCGGTGGACACCTGCGCCCCCGACGACCCGGAGGCGCAGGCCGCGGCCGCCGCGCCACCGCCGGACGCCGAGCGCGAACCGGCCCGCCTGGTGCACGAGCTGGGCGACGACTACGTCCTGCGGCCGCAGGACCGGGTGCTGCTGGTGGCCACCCGGCAGGGACTGGGCGATCTGCACGCCCGGCAACCACGGGCCACCGGAGCCGGGGCCGGCGCCACCCGAGCCGGGGCCGGGGCCGGGCAGGGCTGAGCCCGGGCGGAAAGGGGGCCGGGCGGGGCCCGGCTTCGGCCCGGCCCCCTTTCGGTCCGCCGCCCGCCGCCCGCCCGCCGCGGGATCTCACCGTGACCGCCGCATCGCGCCCCGTCACCGCCGGGATCACTCCGTGACGGGCCCCGCCGTTCCTGTGACGGGCACCGAGGGTGCGTGACGAACGCCACAGGCCCCACCGCCGCGTTGGCGACGTGCGCGCGACGTGCGGATCCTGTGCGAGAACTGGTCCGCGCGGCGTCCCTCAGCAGGCCGGATGCACCCCGCCCGGCGCGCCGCGCAGGTCAGTGCGGGGAGCGGGTGGGCGCGGACCTTGACGAAGGCTTAGCATCCTCTGCGTGTCCAAACTGACCGACGTGCCCAAACGGATCTTGATCGGGCGCGCACTGCGCAGCGACAGGCTCGGGGAGACCCTCCTTCCCAAGCGCATCGCACTCCCCGTCTTCGCCTCCGACCCGCTCTCCTCGGTGGCCTATGCGCCCGGCGAGGTGCTCCTCGTCCTGTCCGTCGCGGGTGTGTCTGCGTACAGCTTCAGCCCGTGGATCGCGGTCGCGGTCGTGGTGCTGATGTTCACCGTCGTCGCGTCGTACCGGCAGAACGTGCACGCCTACCCGAGCGGCGGTGGCGACTACGAGGTCGCCACCACCAACCTCGGCCCCAAGGCGGGACTCACGGTCGCCAGCGCACTGCTCGTCGACTACGTGCTGACCGTTGCGGTCTCCATCGCCTCCGGCATCGAGAACCTGGGCTCCGCGATCCCGTTCGTCGTCGAGCACAAGACGCTCTGCGCGATCGTCGTCATCGTGCTGCTGACGCTGATGAACCTGCGGGGCGTCAAGGAGTCGGGCAAGCTCTTCGCGATCCCGACGTACGTCTTCGTGGCCGGCGTCTTCATCATGATCGCCTGGGGCGTCGTCCGTGCCGTGGTCATGGGCGACACGATGAAGGCCCCCACCGCCGACTACTCCATCCACGCCGAACAGGGCGGCCTGGCCGGCTTCGCGCTGATCTTCCTCCTGCTGCGCGCCTTCTCCTCCGGATGTGCCGCGCTCACCGGCGTCGAGGCCATCTCCAACGGCGTGCCGGCCTTCCGCAAGCCGAAGTCCAAGAACGCCGCGACCACCCTGGCCCTCATGGGCGGGCTGGCCGTCACCATGTTCTGCGGCATCATCGGCCTGGCCATGGCCACCAACGTCAGGATGGCCGAGAACCCGGCCACCGACCTGCTCCTCCACGGCAAGCCGCTCGGCTCCGGCTACACCCAGAACCCGGTCATCTCGCAGGTGGCCGAGGCGGTCTTCGGCAAGGGCAGCTTCCTCTTCGTCATCCTGGCCGCCGCCACCGCACTGGTGCTCTTCCTCGCCGCCAACACCGCCTACAACGGCTTCCCGCTGCTCGGCTCGATCCTCGCCCAGGACCGCTATCTGCCGCGTCAGCTGCACACCCGCGGCGACCGGCTGGCGTTCTCCAACGGCATCGTCCTGCTGGCCGGCGCCGCCGCGGTCCTCGTCTACCTCTACGGCGCGGACTCCACCCGGCTCATCCAGCTCTACATCGTCGGCGTCTTCGTCTCCTTCACGCTCAGCCAGACCGGCATGGTCCGTCACTGGAACCGCCATCTGCTGACCGAGACCGACCCGGCCGAGCGCCGCCGGATGCACCGCTCGCGCGCCATCAACGCCTTCGGCGCCTTCTTCACGGGCCTGGTCCTCGTCGTCGTCCTCCTGACGAAGTTCACCCATGGCGCCTGGGTCGCGCTGCTCGGCATGGTCGTCTTCTTCGTCACGATGTCCGCGATCCGTCGCCACTACGACCGGGTCGCCGACGAGATCGCCGCCGAGGACACCCCCGACGACGACGTGGTCCGCCCCTCCCGGGTGCACTCCCTCGTCCTGGTCTCCAAGGTGCACAAGCCCACCCTGCGCGCTCTGAACTACGCCAAGCTGATGCGCTCCGACAGCCTCGAAGCGGTCAGCGTGGACGTCGACCAGGCCGACACCAAGGCCCTGCGCGAGGAGTGGGAGCGCCGCGGCATCGAGGTCCCGCTGAAGGTCCTGGCCTCGCCCTACCGCGAGATCACGCGCCCCATCATCGACTACGTCAAATCCCTGCGCCGGCAGAGCCCGCGCGACGCCGTCTCCGTCTACATCCCCGAGTACGTCGTCGGCCACTGGTACGAGCACCTGCTGCACAACCAGTCCGCCCTCCGTCTCAAGGGCCGCCTCCTGTTCACCCCGGGCGTCATGGTCACCTCCGTGCCCTGGCAGCTGGACTCCTCCGAGGCCGCCAAGCTGCGCGCCCGCAAGCGCGCGGAGTGGAACGCTCCGGGTGCCGTCCGCCGCGGTCCGGTCGCCCAGCCGAAGAAGGACAAGGCGGCCACCAAGAAGTAGCCGCTGGCCGGACCGGCGTCACGGCGCCGGTCCGGCCGGCACGGTGGCCACGACGGGGCGCGGGCCCGGGGCACCACACGCCGGGCCGTAGACTTGACGGTCGGCGTCCCGCCGTACCGCCCCGGCACCACCCCACCTCAGGAGCCCTCCCGCCATGCAGGCAGAACCCAAGAAGTCGCTGGTCGGCGAGGAGTACGAGGTCGAGGTCGGCCCGGTCGCCCACGGCGGCCACTGCATCGCCCGCACCGACGAGGGCCAGGTCCTCTTCGTACGCCACGCCCTCCCCGGCGAACGCGTCATCGCGCGCGTCACCGACGGCGAAGAGGGCGCCCGCTTCCTGCGCGCCGACGCCGTCTCGATCCGCGACGCGTCCAAGGACAGGGTCGAGGCCCCCTGCCCCTTCTCCGGCCCCGGCCGCTGCGGCGGCTGTGACTGGCAGCACGCCAAGCCGGGTGCCCAGCGACGTCTCAAGGGCGACGTGGTCGCCGAACAGCTGATGCGGCTGGCCGGGCTGACCCCCGAGGCGGCAGGCTGGGACGGCACCGTCGAGCCGGCCCCCGGCGACAAGGTCGCCAAGGGCGAGGTACCGGCCTGGCGCACCCGCGTCCAGTACGCCGTCGACGCCGAGGGCCACGCGGGCCTGCGCAAGCACCGCTCGCACGACATCGAGCCGATCACCCACTGCATGATCGCCGCCCCCGGCGTCTCGGAACTCGGCATCGAGAAGCGCGACTGGCCCCAGATCGCCACCGTCGAGGCCATCGCCGCCACCGGCTCCCACGACCGCCAGGTCATCCTCACCCCCCGCCCCGGTGGCCGCCTCCCGATCGTCGAACTCGACAAGCCGGTCTCGGTCATGAGGGTCGGGGAGAAGGACGGCGGCGTACACCGCGTCCACGGCCGCCCCTTCGTCCGCGAACGCGCCGCCGGCCGCACCTGGCGGGTGGGCAACGGCGGCTTCTGGCAGGTCCACCCGAAGGCAGCCGACCTCCTCGTCGAGGCCGTCATGCAGGGCCTGATGCCCAAGAAGGGCGACATGGCCCTCGACCTGTACTGCGGTGTCGGTCTCTTCGCCGGCGCCCTCGCCGAACGCGTCGGCGACAAGGGCGCGGTCCTCGGCATCGAATCCGGCAAGCGCGCCGTCGAGGACGCCCGCCACAACCTCGCCGACCTCGACCGCGTACGCATCGAACACGGCAAGGTCGAATCGATCCTCCCCCGCACCGGCATCACCGACGTCGACCTCGTCGTCCTCGACCCACCCCGCGCCGGCGCCGGCAAACAAACCGTCACCCACCTCGCCTCCCTCACCCCCCGCCGCATCGCCTACGTAGCCTGCGACCCGGCCGCCCTCGCCCGCGACCTCAAGTACTTCGCAGAGGCGGGCTATGCGCCGCGGCGGATGCGGGCGTTTGATTTGTTTCCGATGACGCATCATGTGGAGTGTGTTGTCATCCTTGAGCGGGCGGCTAAGGCTTCCTGACCTGCGGTTTTGTGGTGTTCCTGGTCCGCTTCACCTGTTTCCGTCCGTACAACAGCTGCACGCGAGGCTGGTCGGCCATACGCGTCTGACCTGCGGATTCATCGGGCTCGACGATGGTGGAGCAAGCCGTGGCCGCGCCCTCGTCATGTTCTTGACGCTCGCATGACGCTCGTTCTGAAAGCCCATCACCTTGGGCGAATGGGGTTCGACGTGGCCAAGTGGTTCAGTTAATAGGGGCCGTGGTCGCCTGGTGTCCGACGCCAAACAGCGGGCTCGGGCGGCGTGGACTGTCCTCAGCGCATGGGAGTGTCTGGACGCTCCGCTCGTCACCGCCACATGTGTGACCCTCCGCCCTGTTCCTCAGGCGCAGGGCGGAGGCATGAGATCAGGTGCGCTCTGCAACCCCTTCTCCGGCGAATTCGATCCGGCCTACAGGGGCAGGAATGGGCTGGGCCTGCCGTGCCACGAAATTCGCAGCGCGTCGCGGGCTCGCGTCACGGCGACAAAGAGCTGGTTGCGGCTCTTCTTGAGTTCGCGTTCGTAGCGCTTGGGGTCGGTGGTCGCGTACTTTTCGATGGGGGCCGTGCGTGGAAGGACGCCGTCGCTCGCGCCGACGACCGCAAGCTTCTGGTATTCGAGGCCCTTGAAGCGGTGCATCGTGCCGATGTGGACCTCTCCGCCCCCTTGCGGGCCGTCCTTGGTGAGGGTCGCCGTGGTGATGCCGTGTTTCATCGCCAGGTCGTTGGCGACACGGCCGGCCATCTCTCCGTCGGTGACGCATACGGCCATGGTGCCGCTCGGGTCGCGTACGGTGCCGTCCTCGGCGGGCTGGGCGATGTCCTCGCGCCACTGCTTGAGGGTCTCGGCGAGCTGAGTGATCTCGTCGGTCCAGTCGGCACAGGCGACGTACTCGGGCGTCGGGCCATGCAGCAAGGAGTGGTAGCCGTCGAGGGTGTCGGTGCCGTCGTCGAGGTCGTCATAGGTGGCCCCGCGGACGACCCTGGCGGCCTGGTCGAGGATCTCCTGGGTGGTGCGATAGCTGAGCGTCAGCTTCGAGGACCTCCCGCGGATGTTGACGCCGACGGTGGAGAGGGTGACGTGGCGGTCGTAGATCCGCTGGTGGGTGTCACTGGCGATGAACAGGTCGTCCGGGCCGGACGCGACCATGGCGCGCAGCATTTTCCAGTGGGCGGCGCTGAGGTCCTGGGCCTCATCGACGACGATATGGCGATAGCGGTGTCGCAGGTAGCGCATTGCGGAGCTGTTGTCGTCGAGGTGGGCGAGGTCGCCGCCGCCGATCTCGGCCTTGTGCTCGGCCCGGTTACGGATTTTGCGGGCGCGTTCCATCTCATAGCGCGCCGCGCGTTCGGCGGCCTGCGCCCAGGTCTCACGGCCCATGCCGCCCAGGCGCAGGGTGAACTGGTCGAGCAGCTTCCAGACGGCGGCGCGTTCCGGGCGGTTGAGGGCACGGCCCATGCCGGCGCGGCGGGCCTTGAAGTAGTCCTGGCGGGTGGCGAGGGACTGTCCGAGGACGATCTGTTCCCATTCGTCGAAGAGGAACTCGGCGTCCCAGCGCTGCTCGTCGTACTCGAAGAGGACCTCGCGCAGTACGTCCAGTGCCCGGTCGTCGGTGATCAGGCCGCGCTGCGCGCCGGGCGCGGTGTTCTCGTTCAGGACGTTCTGGGCGAGCTGGTCGATGTGCTTGATGTCGATGCGGCCGAGCAGCGCCGGATCCATGAGCGAGGTGAGCCGGGAGCGCAGGTCGGCGGTGAGGTTCTTGGTATACGTGGTCAGCAGGATCGGCTTGCCGTGACCGGGCGGTAGGGCGGTAGCGAGGCGCGCGACGCGGTGCAGGGCAACGATGGTCTTACCGGTGCCGGGGCCGCCGCTGACCCGGGCGGGGCCGCTGTAGTTCCGTTCGACGGTCTTGCGCTGGGTGGGGTGGAGGTAGACCTTCCAGGCGCGGAAGTCGCCCTCGGCCAGGACGTTGCGGATGTCGTCGTCGACTGTGGTGACTGCGGTACGGGTGAGGGCCGCCGCCATGTCGTTCTCGAAGCCCGGTGCGAGTTCGGCGGAGGCGGGTTGGGTGATCTCACGCTCGACCTCGTCGACGGACATGCCGGAGCCAAGGCCGGTGAGGACCTCGGCGGTCAGCCGCGGGGCGCCGACGATGAGCTGGTCGAGTTCCTCTTCGGTCGTGACCGTGAGGGCGACGTCGATCAGGGCATCGGCGACACCGAGACGGCGCAGGTCCTCGGGGGTGCAGCCGGTGAGGAATGGGTCGGCGGGGGCAGCCGGTTGCTCCGTCACGACGGGCGCGGGCGTGGGCTCGACGGGTAGGCCCTGCTCGTCCGGGGCCGGTGCGTCGTGATCGTCCGTGGCCGGAGTGAGCTGGAGTCCCGCGCGTTGAAGGACACTCTGTCCGACGACGCCGAGGTCGACGAACTCGATCTCGCCGGTCACCCGGTTGACGGCGACGCTGAGCTGGTCCTTGACGTCCTTGCGGTGGCGGACGGCGACGATCAGCCACTGCTGGATGCCATCGGCGCCGACACCCGCCCGGGCGAGGAGCGCCCGGTACGAACGGTCGATCTTGGCGCGGAAGATCCGGCCGTCGCCCTTGAGCGGTTTGAGATCGAGGCTGGGGTGGTCCGGGTCGAGACGGAACTGGTGGCAGAAGTCGTAGAACTTCGTCTTGACCGACGAGTCCATCTTGTAGAGCTCGTTCTCGGCCTTCTGGTAGAGGCTCAGGCGTGCGGTCATCGTGCGGCACTCTGTTCTTCGGAGTCGGGACGGGCGGTGGCGTCGGGGAGCATGGTCAGCAGGGCGTCGAGACCGGTGAGCCAGTCGTCGGCCGAGCGGATGGTGAACCCGGCGTCGCGGTAGGCGCTCCAGGTCTTGTAGCTCTCCTCGTTCATCTGGTCGTACGGTTCGGCCATGACGGCGATCCGCTGATCGCCGTGGTCCCACGCGAAGTCGGCGAGCCAGCCGCGTTCGCCGAGCTCGTAGCCGTAGGCGGGGGCCTTCTTGCCGCTGTCGGCCAGGACGTGGGCGAGGCGGGTGAGGGGGGCGTCGGGTTCGTCCTCGTCGAGGTATTCGAGGATCTCCCGGTCCCACAGCAGATCCCGGACCGCTGCTTCGAGAGGAGTCTCGTCAGACGTCTCCGCGGGCTCGGGTCGCGTCGCGGGTACGCCGGTGCCGTACCGCACGACGAGGGATTCGAGTTCGCCGAGTCCGCCGAAGGCCTTGAGGAGCGCGGTGTCGAAGCGGTTCGCGGTAGTGGTCGTCAGTTGGACACCGTCGCCGCCGTCGTGGGCGAGGAACTGAAGAATGTTGGACCACTGGAGCCAGGAGCGCCAGCGCGCCTTGTGTTCGGGCGTGCCGAGCTGGTCGGGTGCGGAGTCGTCGAGGCAGGCCAGGGCGGACCAGCGGCCGGTGGCCCCGTCGACGAGGAAGGCGACGGGGAGATGGGACTCGTCGCACGTCTGGAACAGGTTGAGCGTGCCCGTGCCCTGGACGGGCGCCGGGTCCATGCCGTCGGTGCAGCCCCAGGCGTCGAGGAGACGATCGAGCGTCTGACGGGTCTGCTCGGGGTCGCCGTTGCCGACGAGGATCTCCTTGCCGGTTCCGAGGAGCCCGCCGACCACCGCCGATGCCCGTCGTCCCCAGGCCGCGTCGTCCGGACTGCGCAGGTAGGCGAGGAGCATGGTCATGGGGTCGGTGAAGGCGGTGTCGGCGAGGTCGTCGCTACCGCGTTCGGCGTAGAGCCGCTTGGCGACGTCCTGGGCGCTGCGTGGATACGGCGGCCACACCGGCTCGGACGCCTCCCGCCCCGCGGAGGACTCCGCCGTGTTCGTCTGCCGCTCGAAGGCGTCGAGGTCGTCCCAGGTGAGCTGGAAGACGACGCGGCCCTCGGCCCGGAGCCGGTTGCGCTTGTGGGCGTCACCGGCGAGCCGGTTGTGACGGCGGGTGGCGTGGAAGCGGTGTCCGTCGAGGTAGACGGTGATCTTCCGCTTGGGGCCGTCGATGCGCTCGAAGGTGAAGTCGGTACGGGTGAAACCCTCGTTGCGCTGAGCGGTCAGACGCCAGCCGTGCACGGTGCCGACCTCGTCGAGCCGCAGATAGGCGCTGTTGGCGCCGCTCTCCTCCAACACGGCGTCGGCGCGCTGTCCGGCCCACCCCCGCAGGGCCTTGAGGAAGCGTGCCTCCAAGTCGGACTCGACCTGTCCGTCAAGACCGATCTGGTCGGTGTTACCGACCGCCTTGGCGTCCCAGGCGTCGGTGTCGGTCCCCAGGAGTTCATCGAGGATCTCCAGGGCGGCCTGGCGGGAGACGCGCTCGATGTGCTGTTCGTCGGCGTACAGGTACAGACAGCGGTGGCAGGCCTGTCGGCCCTCCCCGTTGCAGGGGCACTCCACGAGCAGCCGGCGCGCACCCTCCAGCACCTGCCGGAAGTTCGGGGGGTCGGTCAGGCGGTCGAGGTAGCCGGTGCCGTGCGGGAGGCGGTCGTACAGGACCAGGAAGTGCCGTTTCTCCGCGGTGTCGCGGTCCGGCATCGTGGCGAGGGTGGTGGCGAGGTGCTGTGGGTCGCCGCCGAAGGCGCCGTCCACGCCCAGGCGCAGCGCTGCCTGGAAGGAGTGGACCTTCTCCTCGACGAGGACGGTCGCGGCGGGCAGCAGGACCCGCAGTGCTTCGGTCTCCAATTCGTGGGCGAGCAGGACCGGTTCCTGATCCACGCCCTTCTTGCCACGCCGTAGTGGGCACCAAGGAGTGTGGTGTTTGAGTTCGCGCTGGCGGTTGGCGGAGTTGTCGACGGCGTCCTGGTCGTCGTCGAAGACGGGCCGGCCGTCGGCGCTCGCGGCTCCGCACGCGGTGCACACGTGGAAAGGGGCGATGCGTACAGGCTTCCCGGCGAGCTGGTCGTTGTCCCGGGCGCCGATGCTCAGCGGCCCGGCGTTGACGCGGCGGATGACGGCGCGGCGGGTGTAGTCGACGCCGAAGATTTCCTTGGTGTGCCGCCAGGATTTGCCCACCGCGAAGTCCTTGGGGTCGATGTCGACCATGTCGACGACCGTGTAAAAGCGCCGGTCGCGGTCGTCGCTCTCGTCGCCGATCCTGGCATCCTCCCGCTTGTCGCGGGCCGTGACGACACTGGGCTGGACGATCTGCCACAGACTGCCGGAGTCGGCGATCCCCGCATCCCCGCACCGCGGGCAGGGTGTGACGTCCGTTTCGGCGTTCTCGGTGCGGACGTAACCGCACGAGGGGCAGAAGCGCCAGTGGCGCCAGTCCTGGTCCCGGCCGGTGACGATGTCGATGCCGGTGATCCGGTGCTTGTAGCCCTCGGCGTAGAAGGTGTTGCCGGGGGCGAGTTCGGACAGGGCGAAGCCGCGTGGCCGCACGTAGGAGAACGACTTCGACGTGTAACGGACCCGCCCCTCGGGCGTGGTGCCCTCCGGCCAGAAGACGGTGGCGTCGAGGGTGGTCGTGGCGTCGATGAGGGCGTAGTTGGGCAGCAGGCCGAGGTCGCACAGCACGGTCTGGGCGGGCTGGCGCTGGCGCGTGGCGCCCTGCTTGGAGACGGCGGCCAGTTCGGCCTCCAACTCTGCCTTCGTACGTGCCTGTTCGTCGTCGCCTTCCTTGAGCTCGTCGATCGCGGAGCGGATCGTACGGATACGGGTGCGCAGCTTCTGGTTCTCCCGCTCCCACTCTCGCTCGGCCTTCTCGATGGCGCTGCGGATGCCGCGGACCGCGTACTTCGTCAGCTCATCCCGGGCGGCGTCGCTCACGCCAGTGGGGAAGAGTGCGAGGAAATCCGCGACGAGTTCCTCGCCGTGGGCGAGGGCGGCGTCGGTGAGATCGGCGAGGTAGCCGGAGGGGCCGAAGAGCTCGTCGACCCTGCGCGACAGAGCGGCCAGTGGCCTGCCGTCCTCGCGCAGCAGCCGGCCGCGCGCCGCGAGGTCGAGGAGGTGCGCGGTGTACTGGCGGCGCAGAATCTCGATGGCCGACAGATACGAGCCCGGCGGCACGATCCGCCCGTCGATCATGTCCCGCGGCCGGTCGAGGAAGTACAGGTCACGGCGGGAGCGGTCGGGGATGGTCAGCAGGAAGGCGTTTCCGGTACGGCGCCCGGCCCGCCCCGCCTGCTGGGCATAGTTGGCGGGCCGGCGCGGCAGGGCACCGAGGACGACGGCGGACAGCTCGCCGATGTCGATGCCCATCTCCAGTGTGGGCGTGCAGGACAGCACATTGGGGTCGTTGAACCCCTTGCCGCTGCGGAAGGCGTCCTCGACGCGTTCGCGCTTGCCACGCGAGAGCAGACCGGTGTGCTCGGCGGTGATGACCTGATAGGTGCCGGCTCTCCGGTACAGGCTTCGGTAGTAGTCGTCGCGGTAGTCGCGGTCCCGGTCGTGCCGGTCCACGGTCTCCAGCCATCGGTCACCCGCGATCAGCCGTCCGGTCGTGCAGCGGTACGCCTGGCAGGGCTGCCCGTGATACTGAGCCAGTAATGAGGGGTGGACGGTCTGCTCCCAGAAGCACTTCGGGCAGCGCACATACGACTCATTGACCTGGCCGTCAGTCAGCAACTGAAGCCGAACGGCGCCCGGTTGGAGACCGTAGAGCCGCGCGGCCGTGTCGCCCGGGGAGCGGGCCGAGAGCACACCGGCGTCCGTGAGCCGGGGCAGCAGCCGCACCCAGAACTCATCGGCCTGCTCGCGGGTCATGTCGAGGCAGCGCTGCGCCCAGGTTTGGTACCAGGACAGACGCCCGGCGGCGAAGTCGAACTCGCTGCCCTGCTTGGGCCGCGCGAGCAGGAACGTCGGCGCGGAGACGCCCTTCGGGAAAGCCTTCATGCCGCGCGGGCGACCACCCCAGATGAAGTAGCGGCTGGTGCCCGCCTCGTCGAGGAATTTCTCCTGCCACCGGTGCCCGACCGCGCCCCGCGTACGCAGCCGCTCCAACAGCCCGCGCAAGAAGGCGAGATAGCGTCCGTCGTCGTGTTCGGTGAGCGCCAGCCCGTGATCGGTGGATTCCTCGTGGGCGGCACGTGCGATTGCCACGGCCTCCCGTATGTCGGGGATGTCCACCCAGGCGGCCGCGGTACGGGTCAGTTCGAGGGTGCGGCCGTTGCGCGAGCGGTGGCCGAACTCCATCACGGCCTCGAACGCGAACCGTTCACCGATCAGGTCCCACGTCTTCCTGTCCCCGCCCCGCCCAGCGCCCGACAGCAGACGTGCCACGCCCGTGTCGTCGTGCAGGTCCGGCGGGACGACGGCGGCCAGCGTCTCACGGTCGGTGGTGGCCGCGACGACGTCGGCGACGAGGCCGTTGAGCGCACTGGGCCGCTGCTCGCTCAGGTGCTTGGTGAACAGTGCCCGCAGGGAGAAGGTGTACGAGCGGGAGGCGACGAACCCGGCGCGGTGGGCGGCATCCTGCACCGAGTCGTTGAACATCAGCGTCTTCGTCTCACGCTGCTCCTTGTCCATCTCCCCGCCGGTGAAGAGCTGGGTGACGGACGCGGCGGCGAGCGCTGCGGCGCCCGTACCGACGAAGCGGATCGCGTTGTGGGTACCGCAGGCCGGGCACCAGTCGTCCTTGGCGGCTCGTTCCGCGGTGTCGCCGAGCTGGACGAGAACGAAGGCGGAGTCGGGGCTGCCGGGCGCCGGGTTGCCCTCGTCGTCATAGTCGCCCTCGGGGTCGGGAAGCCGCAGCCGCTGGGACAGACCGTCGAGCACCATCAGCACGCCGGCACCGCCCGTGGTCAGCGACTTCTGCGCCGCCCGGTCCATGGCGGTACGGCCATTGCCCTCGCGGGCCTCGTTGTCGGTGGCCGTCACCAGGGTGCGCACCTTGGCTTTGTCGGCCGTGACGGTGGCCCGGCGGATCTTGTGAGGCTCGAAGTTCAGCTCCTCCAGGTCCGACTCGGGGGCGAGGACCGACCAGCCGGAGCGCCCGCACTCACGGCAGTACACCGCAGGCAGGAAGATCTTGGTGTCGCGGGAGGTGGTGGTGTTCGGTGTCGTACGCGACTGGCTCTGCGCCCCGGTCGTGTCCCACGCGAACTCGGCCTTGGGCCATGGCAGTACGCCACGCAGCATGCGTGTCACGGACCGCGCCCATTGGTGCACCTCGATCTGGACGAGCGGGCGACTGATCCCGGCCGGCGCCTCCGGGGCACGCGCCACGGCCAGCAGGGCGACGAAGCGGGCGAGCGCCACCGCGGCGACCTGCGGCCGCGTCGTGATCGCTTCGTCCCAGCTCCTCGCCCCCCTGCGACGCATCACGTCGAGCACTTCGTCGTACGTGCGCACGGTGCCGTCGAAGGCGCTCAGGACCGCGTACGTGAGCCGGTTGCGCTTGAGCGCGGCACCGAGGGCGACCGGATCGGTGGTGCGGATTCCGGTGACGGCCTGGGCGAGGTCCGCGAGTGCCTCGGGGCCGGCGGCCGGGTCGGGTAAGGCGGTCAGTGTCTCGGGGGGAGTGGCCTGGCCGGGGAGGAATCTCGCGTCCGGGATCGATTCGTCATTGCCGAGGATGAACTCTTCCACCGTCAGCCGGTCTTCACCGACGATCGCGTCCTCGGTGAACTCGGCGCCGAAGACGTTGGTGGCCACGGAGAGGAGTTGGCGAACCCCGTCCTCATCGGTACCGGAGGCGAGGGTCGCGGAGGTGGCGACGGGGGTGATCGTGCCAAGCGGCTTGCCGGGCCGGTTGGCGTCGACGGCGATGGCGAGGCGGCGCAGCAGCATGGCCACGTCGGTGCCCTGCGCGCCGTCGTACGTGTGGAACTCGTCTACGACGACGTATCGGATGTCGCTGCCGTCCCACAGCGGCGCGTCGGCAGCCCGCTGCAGAAGCAGGTCGAGCATCTTGTAGTTGGTGATCAGGATGTCCGGCGGGGACAGCTGCATGTCCTGGCGGCGGGTGTAGACCCGGTCGTAGTGCGTCGCCGCCTTCTCCCCGATGTACAGGCCGGCGCGTACGCCGCTCAACTCGTCGTAATCGGTGAGCAGTTGGTTGATGCGGGCCGCCTGGTCGGTGGCCAGGGCGTTCATCGGGTAGAGGAAGACCGCCTTGACCCCGTTGTTCCCGGCCGCGCGCTCGCGGACGCAGTGATCGAGTACGGGGTAGAGGAACGACTCGGTCTTGCCGGAGCCGGTGCCTGTGGTGACGAGGGTGGGCTCGGGTGTGTGGCCGTCCTTGGAGGTGAGGCGGGCGAAGGCGCGTGCCTGGTGGGCGTACGGTGCCCAGCCGTCGGTACGTACCCAGTCCAGGTGCTGCTGCCAGCCGTCGCCGGCCGGAGTGAAGGGCGTGCGCAGGCGGAGGTAGGGGCCGCGGAACATGCCCGTTGTCTCGTCGCCGAGGAAGGTGTGCAGGGCCTTTCGGGCACCCTCGTCCGCCAGGCCGTACGTCGTGGACAGGTACTGGAGCAGGCTCTCCTTGAGTCCCTGTGCTTCGAGGGTCGGCCTCACGGGGTCGGGACCTCCATCTTCTCCGGGTCCCAGAGTCCCTTGCTCACGGCTTCATCGAGGCGCTTCTGGAAGTAGGCGTGGGCTTGGCGCATTTCGCGTTCTCGGTTGGCCTTGTAGAAGGGGGCCGTGTAGCCGTCGGGGACGGGGGCGGGGGTCTCGGGATCCTTCTGGTAGGCCTCCTGATAGGCCTCGAACTGGGTCCAGTGGTCCTTGGTCTGGTCGAAGCCGTACGTGTACCGGTCCCCGGCGATCTTCCGCTCCTCGGCGTCGAACCAGGTCACCCGGTCGAAGTCCTGCATGATCGGGAAACGGGCCCGGTACATGGCGATGAGAGTGTCCGCGTCGATGCCGAGCCATACGGCGACGAGCGCGTCGATCTCGACGAGGGCGGCGCGGCGGGCGTACTCGGTGCGGAGGGGGGTGTCGCGCTGCCAGGTGGGGGTGACGTTGTGCAACTCGGTCTTCAGGTGGGGCCAGTCGATCGCCCAGGGTTCGTAGCCAGGCCACTTGGGGTCGTAGAGCTCTGTCCAGAGGTCGGCGTAGGCGGTGGTGAGGGCGTTTAGGCGGAGGGTGCGGAGGAGTAGGGCGGGGGCTAGGGGGTGGTCGCTATGAGGGGCTGGAAGCGTGCTGGCCGTGCCAATACGCATGTCACCCTTGCCACTTGTGCGCAGGTAGTAATCAAGAGGGAGCCCAGCCCAGAACCCGGCGACCAGTGCTGTCTCACGCAGAGTGCTCAGCCGCATCGAATTTACCTGGTCAACATGTGTCACGCCGGGAGGAACGATCGCCCCGAAAAGTGCCCTCTCTGTATCCGGCGCGATCTGGCGCCGCCACGCAACGCGATAATCCTCGCTGTATGGATAACTGGCCTTGGCAAGTAGGAACTTCTCAACCTGCTCGTCTTCGACGTCCTCCGGACCCACCTTGCGCTTCTCCGCGATCCGGATCCGCGCCCGCACCCGCTCCTCCCGCGACGCGAGCAGCGCCTCGTACTTCTCCCAGTCGGGCCACTTGTCCTGCTCGTCGAGGAAAACATCGGGCGCAGCCACGCTCCGGTACTCCGACTCCGGCACCGCGTCGTCCGAGAGTGCTCTTGGGTCGAGGCCGCGGACCTCGCCGCCGCCCTGGCTGGGCTGCTTGAACATAGGATTGGCAACGCCGATCTGCGGTCCCTTGAGGATGACATCGCTCCACGTCTTCGCGTGGTAATCGTCCTCGCCGTCGATATCGGTGTTGTAGTCAATGAGACGCTGGTCCTTCTTCGGGCCGAACTTCGGCTTCTTGGCGCCGCTTTCGTCATATCCACGGGTGATATCCGGGTACAACTCGCCGAGACGCAAGGCATAGGTACCCAATGCGTCGATCGCCGGATCCTCGGCCGTACTGACCGGAGTGAGTAGACGCGTGTGCTCCAGAGGCCCTTGATCGCCTGCCAGTCGACGCCACCGCTTGAGGGTGTTGGTAGTCACGCGGACGACACGCTTCGGGTGAGGGCGCTCATCCCAGTCGCCGTCGTACTTGACGCCGGGATCCGCGCCCGCGTCCTCGGCAGAGGCCGACAACCGGAGCGAGTCGACGGTGAAAAGCCACGACAACGAGTCGAAGGAGATCTTCCCTTCGGCCCCGTAGATGTGTACGCCGAAGTGGCTCGACCGTCCCACCGGCGGCGGGAAGAACCGGTTGCCCGCATTCACGAAGTCACCGTGCACCCGCAGCCGCCGGTACGCCGCTGCCCGCAGCGTGGCCTCCTTGTCTCCTGCGAAATGAGTGTCCGGGTGCACCATCCCGGCGGCCCCGCCGCTCCCTGCGTGGTCCCACACCTCACACATGAATGCCCGATACAGATCTGGTTGGCTTCCCGAAATCAGCGGGTACACGGGCGCCGCCGAAAGGTAGCTGGCCATCGTCACCGTGTTCGTTACCTCGCCAAGCAGATACTCCTGCACCTCCCCGCGCGCGAGTTCGACGTCCCGTCGCCGGTTCTTCTCCTCCGCCTTCGGCTTCTCGGTCAGCATGAACCACGGCTCGTTCTCCGCGAGGACCGGATTCTCCTTCCACTCCGGCCGCACCCACGGTGGATTTCCCACCTGAAGGTCGAAGCCCCCCGCCTCCCCGGCAAAAACGCCCGCGAAGTCCAACTCCCAGTGCAGAAACCCCTGTGCCTCGGCGATATCGCGAACCACCCGCATCCACGGATACCGCGTCTCCACCGCCTTACGGGCCTCATCCATGCCCATCTCGGCCTGGATCAGGTCTTCGAGCTTCTTCAGCTCACTCAGGGAGTCGACGGTCGTGGCAAAGGTGTTCTCAGGGATCGACCCCGTGCCCACCATGGACTCAAGGAAGGCGATCCAGTCATCCAAGTCCGCGAGCGGGATCACGTCCCGGCGACGAACCGGCCCGCCGGCCTTCCTGGGCGCGGAGGAGGTACGCGCCTTCTTAACCTCCTTTCTCTCCACGAGTCCGCCGTCGCCCTCGGCCTCACCCAAGGACATCGGGTCACCGTCCAGCGCGAACAGCAGCCCGTTTTCCACGAATTGAGGCGTGGGCGTGGGCTCGGGCACAGGCGGCTGCTCGACCTCAACAGGCATCCCGGCCACCGACGACAGCAACGCATCCAGGTCAACACCCACCTGTGCCGTCACCACCGGATCCGTGTCGTACTCAGCGTCCGACCCGTCCAGCAGTCCCACCTTCTCCAGCGGCCAGAACCACAGCGCACACCATGCGTCCATGACCTGCTTGAGCCGCCAGTAAGGGGAGCCCTCGGCCGCGAAGAGGTCCTTGAAGACCTGCTCCTTGCTCAGTGGCAGGCTTTGGTCCGCGTTCTGCTTGTCATGGCGGAGGAAGGCGTACTCCTCCGCGTCCTCCTCACGATCGGCGCCCCATACATGGATGGTGCGGGCGATCTCCCGCTCGCTCAGCTCCATGCGCTTGGCGACGAGCTTCCACAAGAACTCCACCCGGCAAGCCGCAGCCTGCAACCGGGCGAGCTGGCTGCTCTTGCCGCCCGTCGTCTTGGGCTTGGTCTGGACACCCTTCTTCCATGCCTTCAGCTGCTCGACCTGCGCCTCGGCGAGCTGCTCGACCAATTTCTTCGCATCCCCGCTCGCCCCCGCGACTGCACCCCAACCGGGCGTGGGCAGCAGGAACTGGTGCACGGCCCCGTCCGGCAGGCACTGTTCCGCACCGCCCTCCGGCGCCCGGAACGGCAGCTTCGTCGGCGTCTGCGCGCCGATGGTCCGCTCCTTCTTGATCCGCTCGGCGTCGTACACCCACCGTCTGGCCCCGATAAGTGAGTTGCCGCGCCGCAGATGCAGGCCGAACCATGGCGCGCGCATGCCGGGGTGCATGGTGTTGAGCCACAGCGATACCTCCGCCAGCTCCACACCCATCGGGTTCAGGTCGATCCCGTACGAGTTGTGGAGGGCGATGTACGCCTTCACCTTCTGTTCCGCTTCGAGCGTCTTCGACGTGTCCAGGTGGACGCCGAGTTCATCCTGGCGGCGCTTCAGATATTCCTTTGCGACCTGGTTGATCGCCTCGTTGAGGAACGCGCCGGAGCCCAGGGCCGGTTCACAGATTGTGTAACGCAGAAGCTCACTCGCGCGGGTCCGAACCGTGTTGCCGTCCGCGTCTTTCTCCTGGTCGAGGCGGTGCTTGAGGGCCAGTTCGACGGTGACCGCGGTGAGGGATTCGGGGGTGTAGTACGAGGCCGATGTCTCGCGGTCACGGCCGGCCAGGCGGTAGACGAACGTCCCCTTGCCGTACTTTTTGGGGCCGCGCAGACCGTACTGTTCGGCGTCCTGGGCGGAGTACACGACGTGCGTGTTGTCCTGGTAGTTCTTCAGCCGCTCAGCGGGGATGAGCCAGGACCCCTTGTCGGGGTCGCCGTACTGCTTGTCGCCCTTCTTCGCACCGGGCTTGGCGACCTCGGCCAGTTCGTCCTTGGCGATGATGCCGGTGTACGACATCAGGCCTTCGTAGACGGCACCGAGCTGGTTGATGCCGAGGTTTCGGTAGGAGATGAAGCCGCCCTGTCGGCCCTTCTGACCGGCCTCCTTCATGGTCAGCAGGCGCAGCACCTGATGCAACGCCTCGTTGCGCAGCCGCAGGTCCAGCCAGCGAGGCGGCTCGTGCCCGTCCTCGTCCCACCGGGGGTCGAGGACGCGGCGGCCGATGAGGGTGATCGCCTTCGGGTCGAACAGCTCGCTGCGCAGCGGCTCGAAGCGCAGGCCGCGCAGTTCGCTGCGTTCCTCGGCGGGCTTGTCGTCATCCGCGTCGGTGCCGTGCGGGCGGTGGCCGTAGTTGACCTTGTTGAAGAGGACGTCGAGGGAGGCGTACAGGTGGAAGCCGGCACGGCTGTCCTCGTCGACCAGCTTCCCCTCGCGCGCGACCAGTTCACGCAGCCGGGCGATCGAGTACCCGGTCTCGTACGTGTCGTCGTTGGCGGGAAGGATGCTCAGCTCGGGTCGGGCCTCCGCGTACAGGAGGAAGAGGATGCGGTAGAGGTAGCGCAGCGACTCGCGGGTGAGCTGCTTTGCGAAGGGGCCCTTCTTGAGGTCCTCGATCTCCCGTGGCTCGACATCCGCTTCGCGCAACCGGGCGAGCACCTCGTTCGCGATGATCTCGACGGAGCGCTGGAGCCCCTTGCGCAAGTCGGAGTTGACGCCGACGGCGTTGTCACGGGATGCCTTCAGGAGGTCGTCGATGCGGCGGCCCTTGCCGTCCAGCCGGGGCGCGAGCATGTCGTGGGAGAAGAGGGCGGTGAGGAGGGCGAGTTCGCCGGCCTTCGCTGTGTCGTTGCGGGTGAGGGCTGCGTCCAGGCTGGCGGCGAGATAGCGGCCTTCGGCCCAGGCGCCTCGGTCGGCGAGGACGAGCACGCCGCCGCAGAGCAGCAGGACGAAGCGGGGTGCGTCGCCGCCGGGCTCGTGCAGTTCGCTCTGGAAGAGCCAGCCCGCCAGCTTCTCGCCGACTTCGAGGAGGCCGTCGGCGGTCTTGAGGGGGCGAAGGAGCCGCCCGGCCTTCTCGGGGTCGAGGGCGTCGTCCAGCTTGGCGGTCCAGCCGCAGTCGACAGCGACGATGCCGTCTCCGTGCCAGGCGACCTGGAGCTCGTACTCCCTGCCCGCGCTGTGTACAGCGATCGAATCGGGCCGGTCACCGCCGTAACCGAGGGCCTTGAGGACGCTGGTGTGCCAGGTGGTGACGCGCTCGGCCCACTCGCCCGTCAGGTCGTCGTAGGTGCTGCCCAGCTCTTCCTGCTGAGCGCGGGAGGCCAGGAAGGGGCGCACGGTGGACAGGTACTCACCGCGGAGCCGGGGGAGTAGTTCGCGCGGGGTGGGCTGCGGGTCGTGCGGGTCGGTCTCACGGCCGGTCCACAGGGTGAACAGACCCTCGTCGCCTGCCTTGCTCTTCTTGAGGGTGTTCTCCAGCTCCTCGCTGAAGTAGTGGGAGGAGAGGTACTCGCCACGGTTGGCGAAGGAGTCGTAGGTGTAGCTCATCGTGCGGACTCCTCGGCGGACGCGGTGGTGGGGTGGAGGGGTTCGAGCACACAGAGGACCCGCAGCATCGGCTCGCCGTCGGTCCGCAGGCGGCGTACGAGGTCGCGGCGGCGGGCAGCGGTGTCGTACACCTGCTCGCGGCGGCGCTGCTGGTTGCCCACAGCGATCAGGGCGCCCTGCTCCCAGACCTGTACCCGGTCCTCGTACGGGGCCAGGTAGGAGTCGACTTGCTTGTCGTAGTCGGCACGGCGCTCGCGCAGGTGGGTCTCGGCCGCGTCGACGGCTGCGGGGACGAGTGCCTGGAGGAGGTCGGGGTCGACGGGCCGGCCGCGGCCGGGCATGCCGGGGCCCACGCCGCAGGCGGCGAGGAACGCCGAGTCCATGCGCCATACGCGAGGAGCGGCCTCGGTGAGACCGGTGACGGCCATCCACTCCACGACCGTCGGCCTTCCCGCCGCGTTGGAGTAGACGCCTTGGAGGAGGTAGACCGGGCCGGTCAGGGCCTCGGGCAGGGCGGCGTCGATCTGTTTGGCTTTGTGAGCGTCGGGCCGGTGGGCGAGGACGAACGCCTCGTCGTACCGGAGCTTGGCGAGGACCTTGTCCGTCACCCAGTCGAGCACGGGGTGGATGTCGGAGACGTAGGAGACGTTGGGCCACTGGGAGGTGGGCTGGTCGCCCTTGCCCTGCTTGGCATTGCGGGCGGCGTCCAGGCGGCCGGCGGCGTACCGCTTGTCGAAGGTGATGCGCAGTGTGCCGTCGTACTTGGGGGTGGTGAGGATCTTCTCCTGCTCCAGGTACGACTTCGGCAGCTCCCGGAAGCGGTACTGCAGGTCGTCGGGCGGAGTGAACTCGATCCGCCCGTGCACGGTTTCGGGCTTCCAGTCGAGAGCCTTACGCTCGGCCTGCGGATAGATGAGGTCCATCGCGGCGTGGAAGTACGCCTTGGTGTCGGCGAACACGTGGGGCACGTCCGCCTCGGGCACCGAGGCCGTGCCGAGGGTGGCCGGAGAGGCTGTCGGGTCGGCGAGCCGGGCGTTCGCGCCGGCGAGGAGGTCGGCGAGGATGCCGCCGGACTCCTGCTGGGATTGCTTGATGGAGCGTTCGACGGTGCCGCCCTTGATGAGGTCGCGGGTGAGGCGATCCTCTTCCTTCTTGTCGTCGTAGAGGCCGGTGACGGCCTCGGCGCTGACCTCACCGGTCTCGATCTCGTGCGCCTGGGCCTCGCGGCGCAGCAGGCGGGCGCCGACCAGCCGGTCGTCGAGGGTGAGCGTCTCACCGCTCTCCTCGTCGCGCCGCCAGGGCACGTCGGCGGTGAGAGTGATCGCACGGAACTCCGGGCTCACCGCCTGCCCGTAGCGGTCGATGCGTCCGTTGCGCTGCTCGATGCGGATGAGGGACCAGGGCAGGTCGTAGTGGACGAGGTCGTGGCACTGGTGGTGCAGGTTGACGCCCTCGGAGGCGATGTCGCCGGTGAAGAGCACCCGCACCGGCTCCTCGGCCCGACCGAAGCGGTCGATGATCTCCCGCTGCTGCTGGTCGTTGGTGGTGTCGCCGTGCATGACCTCAACGACACCGCCGTACGCCTGCCAGGGGCGCGTCTTGTCGGCCTTGGCCGACGGCTTCTTCTTGAAGCCGAGCAGGGCCGGGACCTCCTGGGCCAGCCAGTCCAACGTGTGGACCCGCTCGGAGAAGATCACGACGCGGCGCTCGCAGCCCGGGCCGACCTTGAGGTCGTCCTTCAATGTGCGGACGAGCGCGTCGAGCTTGGCGGAGTCCTGATCGGTGAAATCCGCGACCAGTTCCTCCAGTTCCGCGAGCGCTGTGCCCTCTGCCGCCAGGGCGGCGCGGCGCTCGGGAGAGTCCGCCTTCTTGCCGTCCTTGCCTTTCACCATGGCGCTCCTGGGGTTGTCCAGGTAGGCGCGGCGGGCGTTGAGGGATTTGCGCAGGGCGACGTGGGAGGAGAGGAACGCCTTCAGGAAGTTGTAGCCGACCAGTGGATCGGCACACACCGACGAACGGTTCGACTCCCCGGGCGTCCACTCGCTTGCGAGCTTCTCCAGGACGGCGACCTCCTTGCGCGTCGCCGGAGCCGGCACCGGCAGGGACTCGCCCCGTTCGGCCCAGGGCTTGTCCTTGAGGCCGTCGCGCACCTCGCGGTCGGACTTGGTGCGCCGGATGTAGAGGTGGTCGAGGGCGGCCACCTTGTAGTTCTTGGGGTCGGCGATCGCCGCCGGATCGAGCATCCCGATCAGCTCGGCGAAGGACTCCGCGTCGCCGTTGTGCGGAGTGGCGGAGGCCAGGATCAGCGCGTCGGTCTGCTCGGCGAGACGGCGGGCGAGGCGGTTGTTGCGGGTGCCCTTGTTCACGAGGTTGTGCGACTCGTCGATGACGACGGCGTCCCAGGTGATCTTCTCCAGGTGGTGGGCGTACGCCGCCGACTTGAGGGTGTCGACGGAGACGATGACCCGCTTGAAGTGGGCGAAAGGGTTCCGGCCCGCCGGGATCTCCTGCTGGATGCGCTGGATACCGGTGGAGTCCAGGCGCACCAGCGGCAGGGCGAAGCGGGTCCACAACTCGCGCTGGAACTGCTCCAACACATGGGCGGGCGTGACCACGAGAATGCGCTCGCCGCGCCCGCGCCGGATCAGCTCCGAGAGCGTGACGCCGATCTCCAGCGTCTTACCCAGACCGACGACGTCGGCTATCAGCAGCCGGGGCTGCGGGTTGCGCATGGACAGCGCCAGCTCGGCGGGGCGCAGCTGATGCTCCTGCCGGTCCATGAGGAAGGAGTCGGCGAGCGCGATGCCGTGCTCGGTCTGCGGCAGCGCGGTCTTGCGGATGACCGCCTCCAGGTACAGGCGAGCCTTGGCGTGTTTGGAGGTGTCGTCGGGTATGAGCCGGGTCTTGCGCGGATCGAGTACGTCGATCTGGTCGAGGCCGGAGTAGAACACCGCATCTGTGCCGCGGACGAACGCGGAAACCCCGCTGACCTCGACCATGAGTCCGTCGCGCGACTCCGAGACGGACTTCACGAGCCACTGCTCGTCGCGGATGCGCACCTGGGCGCCGGGGGCTAAGACCGGCTTCGCGCCGGTCGTGTACGGCGGATGTGCCGGATCGGCGTCGCGCGGCTCAGGGACCTCTGGCTGCATCGCCGTGGTCACGTGGTGCTCCTCTGTGACGGTCTACTCGTGCTGTCCGGTGTGCTTGTGGGGGATCTTGCGTGGTCGTCCGGTGAGCCGGGTGCGCTGTACCCAGGGCCATATCAACGCCCCGAGTTCCGCACTGTGGCGCCCCGTTGTCGGGAGGACGGAGGAGGGCAGCGGCTCAGCGCTTCGACCAGGCGAGTGCCGGTCGTCTCGCGTAGCGCTCGCGCAGCTCGTCGGCAACCCTGCGGGAAGCGGGGGGACGGCCCCGCTGCGGTACGGGCTCCGCCGGTCTTCCGCTCCCGGGTTCGGAACCGGGCGCGGTCAAGGGCCCGGGCGATAGCGAGATCTCGACGTTGATCTCGCCCGCAGCGTCCTCTCCGGGCTTACCAGCGACGGTGGGGACAGGGATGTTTCGCTCCCCGGGCACCAACTCTTCGCGCAGCAGCCTCTCCAGCGAGTCGAGCCGGTCAAGCATCGGCGCGTCCGGCTGCGGAAGCACCATCGTCGGGTGATCCTTCGCCGTCGTCTCCTCGATCAGAGCGCGTCGCGCGCGAGCCGGACTCGTACCCAGCAGACGCATGAGATCGGCGCATTTCCGGGTCACCTCCTCCAAAGAGGGGCGGTCGTCCGCTTTGTGCGCCAACATCGGCGTCACGACGGGGGCAAGTTCCTCGGGCAGCCCGGACAGATCGGGGGCGACCTTTGGGTTGACCACCTGCGCGGCCACCGCCTCCCACCGGGCGCCGTCGTACGGGTAGTGCTCGGTCGCTGCGTAGAGAAGCACTGTGCCCAGGCCGTACACATCGGCGGCCTGCGTCATGTCCACCTCGCCCAAGGCTTGCTCGGGTGGCATGCAGCGCACCGTGCCGATGACTGTGCCTGCCTGGGAGAGCGAGCCCTTGGAGGCTCCGAGGAAGGCGCCGAGCCCAAAGTCGATGATCACTGGGCCGAAGTCGCCCAGAATGACGTTCTGCGCCTTCAGGTCGCGGTGGACCAGGCCCACGGCGTGCACGGCAGCAAGGCCCTCGGCTAATAATGCGCCCAGGCTCGCCACAAGAGGCGCGGCGAGAGGGCCTTGGTCCCTCACGACGTCGGAGAGCGGGCGGCCCGGGACGTAGTCCATGGCCAGCCACGGCTCCTCGGCGAACGGGTCCGCGTCGATGAAACGGGCTACACGGCCCGTGCCGGAGATCGTGCGCGCGATCGTCGCTTCGCGTTCGAAGCGGGCGCGGGTGTGCGGATCCGTGCGGTCGGGCCGGATCACCTTCACTGCGACCGGTTCACCCGCGACGGAGTAGGCGAGGTACACCTCCCCCATGCCGCCCGCGCCGAGCCGCCGCTCGACGAGGTACGGACCGATACGCGGCGGCAAAGTTCTGCCGTTCACCGCACCCCCCTGACTCCCGTGACGACAGCGCGACCTCGCTCGGTGCGTGCATCCACGCTGCCGCACAGGAACGGCGTGGGTGACGTGGACACCGACGAATCACTGTTACAAGCGTACTGATCGACATCCCGCGGTAGGAAGCGATCACACAGGACTGGTTCGGCCTTCCGATCTCTACGTCCGGGACAGGCCGCTGCGGAGGGGTTTTCTGATCTCTGGAAACGGCATTTCATCCGGTTCAGACGCCGCTGCCAGGTCCGTGCGCTCGCTTCTGACTACCCATCATGCAACTTCGCTATGTGTCACTTCGTGGGCGTGGGTAGATTTGCCGCTCCGGACACGAGGGCCGCAGACGGGGGGACTGGCACGTGGGCTGGCGCGAGGAGATCGCCACGGCGCTCGGGGAGTGGATCAACGTGGAAGGCGGTGCCGGCAAGCAGCCCCGCTGGCAGCGCATCGGCCGGGCGGCACGCACCGGGGACGCCGGTCAGTACGCCGTCGACCTCCGTGGCTCCGACATCGGGCCCGATCAGCTCGACAGTCTGCGGCTTGCCGGACCGGAGAACGAGGGCGTCGAGGAGAACGGCTTCGCGGTCTCAGAAATGGTCCAGGACGGTTGCCTGCTGACCTTACGGGTGGCCGAGTTCGCCGACGTGTCCGACCCGCACCTGTGGATGCTTAAGCAGCCGCCCACCTTCCTCATCGAGGCTCTGCGTGACGGCATTTCCGGCCTCGGTGAGCACCCTCTGGCGGCAGCCCTGGCGGTCGGCCGCATCGGCGGAGCACCGGCCCACGAGGCGGACCCGCCCGGCTTCCACCCCGCGCAGGGCGACGCGTACCGGGCCTGCCTCGGCGAGGGGGTATACCTGGTGTGGGGCCCTCCGGGAACGGGGAAGACGACCGTCCTGAAGCGCGCCATCGGCGATCTCATGGCAAGGGGCGACCGGGTACTGCTGGTCTCGGCCACGAACATCGCCGTGGACAATGCTCTGCTCGGGGTGGTGCGGACCAAGCAGCACAACCCCGGCGACATAGTCCGGGTGGGCCCACCGCATCTGCGCGAGGTGGCCGAGGACGCTTCGGTTTCCCTGCCGCTGATGGTCAAGGCGCGCTTAGCGGACACGGCTGCCCGGCGCAGCACCCTCGAAGCCGAGCTCGTCGCGGTCAAGCACCGAGCCGAACAGCTCGCCACCCTGGACAGCAGTCTGGCCGGATTCGACTCCTCTGCCTACTTCGCAGCGCTGAAGCTGCTCCGCACGCCCGGTGAGGATCTCGTATCGGCGCGGTCGCAGGAGGAAGCTGCCAGTCGACGTCTGGCTGACTCCGAGAAGATGTTCCGGGACGCATTGGCCGCGGCCGAGACGGCCGCGGCACGCGACAAGGCTGCGGAGTCGTCGCGGGCGCAGTGGCGCCAGGTCGACCGCCTGTCCCAGGAAGTGGTCGAGGTGCGGAAGGCAGCAGAGCTCCGTGAGGCAGCTGCGCTGCTGGCGGAAGGCGCCTGCGATCCCCTGCGTCAGGAGCTTGCGGAAATAGAGGGCAAGGGCGCTGTGAAAAAGTGGCGTCTGCGCGAAAAAGTCGGCGAGCTGCAGCGGCAGTTGGCCGACGCCGAGCAGGCTGCTGCGTCCGCCAAGCAGTCGGCGATTGAGGCACGCACCACGGCCACCACGCACATCGCGGCCCTCGGCGCCCAGATCACAGCTCTGGTCGACACCATCGCGCTCACTCGGGAACAGACCGCCGGCCTGGCGGCTGACGCCAAGGCCCGGCTGGCGGCAGAACAACAGGCGGGACGCCACTACGACAGGTGCAAAGCGGACAAGGCCCGGGCGGAGGAGGCCGCGGAGCGGGCTCAGCAGGCCGGCGACCTGACAGACCGGGCCGAGCAGCACGGCTGGCCGGCCCGGTTCGACCTGGCCCGCCGCCTACGCCCGGCCGTAGCCGCCGACACGACCCGGCAGCCTGCGCTGGAGAAGCAGTACCAGGAAGTCCAGGAGGAGTACGAACGCCTCGCCCGCGACGCCCAGAGCGAGATCATCAAAGGAGCCAAGCTGGTCGCCACGACTCTGGCCCGATTCCGCACGAACCGGGCGGTCTTCGACGGTCCGTACGACGTGGTTCTCGTGGACGAGGCAGGCGCAGCCACCCTGCCCGAAGTTCTGCTCGCCACCGGCAAGGCCGGTCGGACCGCGGTCCTTCTCGGGGATTTCATGCAGCTGGGCGCAGTCATCCCGCCCGAGCTCAAGGGACACGACCGCGCGGACATCAAACGCTGGCTGCTCCCGGACGTCTTCCAGCACTGCGGGATCGCAGAACAGTCCGACGCCCAGGCCCACCCCGCCTGCGTCACCCTCACCCAACAGCACCGTTTCGGCCCCGCCGTTATGCAGTTGGCCAACGACCTCGCGTACGGCGGAGTGCTCGGCGGAGGCAGCCAGACACAGGCGGCACGCCCGGTCGACGACCCGGAGATCGTGCTGATCGACACGGACGGGCTGCACGAGCTGGCCCGGGCGCACCTGACCGGAAGCCGCAGCGGCTGGTGGCCGGCGGGCTCACTGATCGCGAGGGCGCTGGTGGAGCTACACCGCGAGCTGGGCGAGGAAACGGGCATCGTCACGCCCTACCGAGTCCAGTCCGACGCCACTCTGGAGGCCCTGCGGGACGTCGAAGGCCCGGGAGGGGGCGCCCTGGCAGAGGTCGGCACCGCGCACAAGTTCCAGGGCCGGGAGTTCGACATCGTCGTCTTCGACACGGTGGAGGGCGGGGTGGGCAGCCGCGAGCTGTGGATGGCCTGCGCCCACCTCCAGCCGGCCGCCAGCAGCTGGCCACGGGACGGCGTCCGCCTCTTCAACGTGGCCGTGACCCGGGTCAAGACCCGTCTGTACGTCATCGCCAGCGGCGAACGGGTCAAGAGCGCGAAACCCGGAACGGCTCTGGCGCAGCTCGCGGCGCTCATCGATACCCGCCGCGGCGTGCGGGTCCTCCAGGCCAAGACCTTGATCACCCCGCCGACCGCGCCTCCCGCGTTCCGTGGGGAGTTCGGCACCGCGCTCGCCGAGGTGTTGAGTCGGCATGTCGAGGTGACGGAGATCGACGACGAACGCGACTTCTACCGCACGTTCACGGAGGAGATCCGCCACGCACGACAGTCCCTGTGGCTTTGGGCGCCGTGGGTGGCGAAGCGGGTCAGCTCCCTGCTGCCCGAGCTACGTGCGGCGGCCGACCGCGGAGTGCGGATCAGTGTCTTCATCCGCGACGACACCGACCAGCTTCAGAAGAAGCCAGCCAACCAGAAACTCATCACCGACCTGCGAACCGTTGCGCATGTGGTCGTAACGATGAACGTCATGCACCAGAAGATCGCGGTCATCGACGAGCGGACGGTCATGCTCGGTAGCCTCAACGTCCTCTCGCAGAGCTGGACTCGTGAGGTCATGGTGACGATGCGGGGTGCGCACTTCGCTCGGAAGCTGCTGGAACACGAGCACGCGGCGGTCTTCGCGGCTCCGCCCCGTTGCGGGCGCTGCAACGGGGCGGAGATCGAGATCCGTCGCAGGCAGAATGGCACCTGGGTCTGGCGCTGCTACGCCACCGCCTGCAAGACCACGCCGAGGGGTGGGACGAACGCCTGGACCCAGAACATCCGCTTGGGACGCGGGCGCTGAGAGGCACATCGTCGACCTCATCACCCATGAGCCTGCGCTCGCCCTGCTGAACCATCTTGGCCGCCTTGTAGCCGCCTATCCGGAGACCTACCAGCCGAGCGCCCATGACATGGATGAGCTCTGGATGGGGCGTCGACCGATAGCGCTCCCTCCGGCTTCCTATTCGAAGGCAGCCAGGCGTCGGCCGCGCTCAGTCGAGCAGCCGATGAGGGCGGTGTCGAAGCGCAAGTCTGCCAGGGAGGCGAGGGGCTGGTGAGCACCCGTAGCCGCCCGTCGGTGTGCTTCTACGCTCGGTCGTGGAATGTCGTGTGACGTGGTCTTTATTGGGATTTCGCTGGTCCGTGAGGAACCTGTGGGCGCTGTTCGCGCGAGCTCTGGGATGTCGGCCACTGCACGGCGGAGCGGTGTCGTGCTGCACGCGGTGGTGGGTGATGTTGCCTCGTCCCTGATGGGGCACTTCCTTGCCGTTTGGAGGCGAAGTCGAACCCAAGGCGATGATCTACTGAGAGCATGGTCAAGGAGGTGAAGGCGAAGGGCAGTTGATGGGTGAGGAGCCGCGTGTGACCGGCATGATCAACGGGCCGTTTCATCTGCTGCCGCAGGCGGAGAAGCGCCAGGGCGGTATGTCTGAGGTACGCAAGGCAGTGGATGTCCTGAGCCCGGAGGGCGCGTACGCGGCGGTGAAGCTGCTCAAGCGGCGCGACGACGAGGAGAGCACGCGGATCTTCCTCGACCGCGAGACCGCCTCGCTGCGGGCGCTGACCCATCCGAACATCGTGCGGATGCTGGACTGCGTCGAGCGGAACGCCCTTCCGATGAGCGCGTCGTGGGAGAAGACCGAGATGGTCGACAAGGTCCGCTCGACTGTGCGCCCGGAAGGGTGCCGATACTGCTCCCAGCCCCGAATTCTGTGGGACGTATAGGGGACGGACACCCGTAGAAGGCCGGTTCTGGCCGGGGCCAGCCGGACTCCGCCCCCTTCGCAGAGCGGAAGTCGGATTCACCGGAATGGTCAGGCAGACGTCCTCTGACCAGCGTAAACAACCTCCCGAAGGAGGTTTTGCTCTGGCGCCCCCAACCAGCCACAATGCGAAAATCGAGCTACTCATCGAGGCCGCGCCGATCGGCCTGCTCCCGGCGCATGCGAAGGTCCGGCGGGACGGGTACCGGGGAGAGACGGGCCGACCGGCACGGCGTAGCAGGTGACCCGCCATTGCTCGCGTCCCTGCTTGGCGGCGTGGGCGCTCGTGTGCTGCTGGTTGGCCCATGAGGTTTCGAGTCCCCGGCGGAAGCCACAAACGCGGGCTGGTCGTGCCGCGCCCCGGCGACCTGCCCTGAGTGTTGCAGACACTGCTTGCCCCGGTTCACCGGGGACCGTCCGGCGATCCATTGGCGCACTCACGCGGCGTCCGTCCCCAACGGCCATGACGAGATTGGCTGGGGACGGCTCCGGTCTCAGAAGAACGTCTTGTCCCAGTCGCCTGCGACAAGCGCCCGGACCGCGTTGCCGAAGCCGTTGGCGACCCGCTGGATTCCGGCGTCACCGGCGAGGTAGACGTCGCTGTTGTCGGCCAGCAGAACGGCCTCCTGCGTATCGGTGGCCGTTCCGACAAGCACGACGGGACGGCCGATGCGCTTGCCGAAGATGCTCACACTCCTGGGTAGTGAGTGGGCCGAGTCCATCGTCTCCTCTACCGAGGTGGTGAGGAACGTCTCACCGAAGCGGTAAGACCAGGTGACGGTGAACTCGCCATAGGTTTCGAGGAATTCCCGGATACCAGCCGTGAATTCGAATCCTTCCTCTTCGTATCGTCGACGCGCCTCCGCGATATCCAGAGGGTGGATCTCAAAACGGGCCCTGTCGGCAAGGGAGTTCCGCAGCGCTTCGAGTTCCCAACGTTCGGTGTTGCCGTTCATCCCGTGAGTACCTCTCCTCCGATTCCTG
Source organism: Streptomyces sp. TM32 (assembly GCF_004122755.1). NCBI lineage: Bacteria > Bacillati > Actinomycetota > Actinomycetes > Kitasatosporales > Streptomycetaceae > Streptomyces > Streptomyces sp. TM32. The sequence continues at coordinate 740 of NZ_SDIG01000050.1, read as the reverse complement.
GCACCCACGTCTGGCAGTTGGCGCACATCTTGAACTTCTTTCCCTTGGGGTTGACGGTCACCAGGTCGATGTTCTTGGGATCCGCGCCGTCCGTCCTTGATCGCGTTGGTGAACATCCGCGGTTCGCCGCACACTCCGGGCGGGCGGCCGGTCGGATGCTGCGATTCGGCGGGCATCGCGTCGGTCACGGCTTTTTCGTGGCCGGTCTCCGGGCCGCTTTCACCGTAGTAGGTCTTACCGGTTGTGCGGTCTCGTCCCACAGAGTACGCGCCCGGGGCCTGCTCGCCTTCCTTGAGGGTGCCGGCGACGTCTGTGATGCGCTGCTTGCCGAGGTCCATCAGCTCCTTCCTGAGATCGGTGCTGTCGTCCGGCATGAGGCCGATGGGGTCGCACCAGGTGTGCGGGTTGTGGACGTAGGCGTTGGGATTCGGCGCGGGACTGAGACCCAGCGGGTCGGGGGTGGTGTAGCGGGCGGTCTCGGGGTCGTAGTAGCGGTTCAGGTTGTAGTGGAGGCGGGTCTCGGGGTCGTAGTACTGGCCGGGGAAGCGGAGCGGTGTGGTGGTGGTGCTGTCGGCGGCCCAGGTGGTGTTGCCCCAGAGGGTGGGGACGGTACGCCAGGCGACGGTGTCGGTGGCGGTGTCGACGAGTTCGGTCGGGGTGCCGAGCAGCCGAAGCCGAAGCCAGGGCGCGGCATGCGGCGGACGAGGCAAACAAGTACGCCAAGCAGGCACGGGACTCGG
>NZ_SDIG01000004.1:0-98445 GCF_004122755.1 Streptomyces sp. TM32 | reverse complement strand
GGCCTATGAGCGGCTGAGAGGGGCTTGGGGGCAGGGACCGGAGGGGGCCGGAGGTAGGGGAGGCGGCGGAGGCGACTGTCCTGCGGTGCCCCCTTGTGCCTCGGGCGGTCCCCGCACCCCCAGTGGCATGGGCCCGGTGGCTAGGGGCCCCGGTGGCCAGGGAGCCTTGGCCGCCCTCCTGTTCCTGCCCCCTCCGGTCCCTGCCCCCAAGCCCCTCTCAGCCGCTCATAGGCCTCCGCCGTCGCGCCCGCCCGGTCCAGGGTGTCGAGGGCGGCGCCCAGGACCGGTGGGGCGGTGACCACCCGCGGGACGGCCTTCGGGGCGCGTTCGGAAAGGAGTTGGGTGATCCGGTCGTCGAGGAGCGGGTGGCGGGCGGCGAGGACGCCGCCGCCGAGGATCACGGGAGCGGGCTCGTCGAGCAGGCCGAGGCGCCGGAGGGCGACCGTGGCCATCAGGGCGACCTCCTCGGCCTGGCGGACCACGAGGGTGCGGGCCACGGCGTCCCCGCAGGCCGCGACGGCGAAGAGGACCGGGACCAGTTCATGGCGGCGCTGGCCGGGGAGGGCGCGGAGGTGGAACGCCTCGATCAGCTCCGGCACGGTCGCCAGCCCGAAGTGCGCGGGCAGGGCGCGGACCAGCTCGGTCGGTGCGCCGCGGCCGTCCTCGGCACGGGCGGCGGCCCACAGCGCCTCCTCCGCGAGGTGCGAACCGCCGCCCCAGTCACCGGAGATCCGGCCGACGGCGGGGAAGCGGGCGGTGGCCCCGCCGTGCCCGAGGCCGGCGCAGTTGATGCCGGCTCCGCACACCACGGCGACGCCGAGCGGCTCCCCGTCGTCCGGCAGCCCGGCCCGCAGCAGGGCGAAGGTGTCGTTGCGGACGGAGACCGTGTGCGCCCAGCCGCGCCCGGCGAGTTCGGCGGTCAGGTCCGCCTCTTCGGAAGGGAGATCGGCGTTGGCGAGAAAGGCGGAGAGATGCCCGACGGGGCCCGTGCGCCCCGCCTGTTCCGTGACCGAGGCCACCAGGGGTGCCAGCACGTCGACCGCCGGCCCGGCGCCCACCCGCGGTGGCTGGAAGCCGCCGCCGCGGGCCGCGCCGAGCAGACTGCCGTCCGTGGCCACCAGCGCCACCTCGGTCTTGGTGTTGCCCGCGTCGACGGCGAGCGCCGTGCCGGTCAGGCCCATGGGAGGTGGTCCCGGTTGTGCGCGATCAGCTCGTTGGCGAGCCGGTCCGCGTGGTCGCTCTGACCGATGAGGGGGTGGGCGAGGAGGGCGGCGAACACGGCCTTGCGCCCGGCGGCCCGGTCGGTGTTCCGGTCGTCCCTGCCCAGCAGGGCCGCCTCCAGAGCGAGGTGTTCATAGGCGGTGACATGGGCGACCAGCCCGGCGTACTGCGGTTCCAGGGGGCGTACGGGCAGTGGCGCAGCGCCCGTCGGATCCACGGTCGCGGGGGCCTCGATCACCGCGTCGTCGGGCAAGAACGGCAGGGTGCCGGCGTTGTGGGTGTTGACGACCTGGACGCCCCTGGGGCCGCCCAGCAGCGACGAGGTCAGCGCGACCGCGGCTTCGGAGTAGTAGGCGCCGCCGCGCCGGGAGAGGAGGTCCGGCTTCTCGTCGAGAGCCGGGTCGCCGTACATACCGAGCAGTTGTTGTTCGAGGGCGGCGACCTGGGTCGCGCGGGACGGCTGGGTGCGCAACTCCCGTACGACGGCGTCGTGCCGGTAGTAGTAGCGAAGGTAGGAGGAGGGGAGGACGCCGAGATGGTCGAGGAGAGGGCGGGGCAGGTGCAGTGTCCCGGCGAGGGTGTCGCCGTGTTCCGCCAGCAGCCGGGGCAGGGCGTCCGCACCCGCGACGCGCACCGCGCGCTCCCAGGTGAGGTGGTTGAGGCCGATGTGCTCCAGCTCCACCTGCTCGGGGGACACGTCCAGCAGCCCGGCGAGGATGCGCTGCAGGCCGATGGCGACATTGCACAGCCCGACGGCGCGGTGGCCCTGGGCGAGCAGCGCCCTGGTGACGATGCCGACGGGATTGGTGAAGTCGACGATCCAGGCGCCGGGGTTGCGGCGGCGCACCCGCTCGGCGATGTCGAGCACGACGGGCACGGTGCGCAGTGCCTTGGCGAGGCCGCCGGCGCCGGTGGTCTCCTGGCCGACGCAGCCGCACTCCAGCGGCCAGGTCTCGTCCCGGAGGCGGGCGGCCTGACCGCCGACCCGCAGTTGCAGCAGCACGGCGTCCGCGCCGTCCACACCGGCGTCCAGGTCACCGGTCCAGGAGATCCGTCCCGGATGTCCCTGCCGGGCGAAGATCCGCCGGGCCAGGCCGCCGACCACCGCCAGCCGGCCGGCGTCCGGGTCGACGAGGACGAGCTCCTCCAGCGGCAGGACGTCACGCAACCGCGCGAAGCCGTCGATGAGTTCGGGGGTATAGGTCGAGCCGCCACCGACCACGGCGAGCTTGCGGCGGCGCGGGGTGCGTCCCTGGGGAGACGGCATAGAGGATCAGCCCTTCACTCCGGTGAGCGTGACGCCTTCGACGAAGGCCTTCTGTGTGAAGAAGTCAGGGGGTGTGGCAAGCGGTGCCGGTGGTGCCGTGGGACGCGGGCGGTGCGGGCCGGGGCGCCGGGTGTAGCGGAGTGCTCAGCCGGTGTGGAACACCGCCCCCCGCGCCTGTGCCAGTGCCGTCCGCAGGGCGCCGAGGAGGATCGGATTGCCGTCGACCCGGCTGAGCCGCAGGGCGGGGCGGGGCAGCGCAAGGCCGGTGAACTCCGCCTCGACCAGGGCGCGCAGCGCCTCCCCGCCGGCCTGGGGCACCGCGCCGGAGAGCACCACCAGCCCTGGATCGACGACCGCGGCCACCGCCGCGAGCCCGGTCGCCAGCCGCCGCGCGACCTCGGCACGTACCGCGTCGTGGGTCAGCGCACCGGCGACCGTACGCACTTCGGGACCCCCCAACTCCCGGCCCAGCGCGCGCACGCTCGGCGCGCCGACCAGCCGCTGGAAGCCGCCGCCGGCGTCGGGCCGGGCGGCGCTGCGGTCGCCGCCCCGGGACAACGGGGCGCCGGGCAGCGGCAGATAGCCGATCTCGCCGGCGCCGCCGGTGGCCCCGCGCAGCAGCCGCCCGCCCAGTACGAGCGCGGCGCCGATCCCCTCGTCGACCCACACCAGCACGAAGTCGTCGACGCCCCGCGCGGCCCCGTCGTACTGCTCGGCGACCGCCGCCAGATTCACATCGTTCTCCAGGGTGAGTGGCATCCCCAGCGCTTCGGCCAGCTCTTCCTTCAGCCCGTCCGACGGCAGGCCCGGCAGGTGCGGCGCACCGCGCAGCCGCCCGGTCCGCGGGTCCAGTGCGCCGGGTGTGCCGATCACCGCACCGTGCACCCGGTCCCGCCCCAGCCCCGCCTTGGCCAGCGCCCCGTCGAGCGCCCGTGCGGCCAGCCGCGCCATACGCTGCGGCGCCCCTGTGCCCACGGCCTCGGAGCCCGCCGCCTCGGTGCGCACGACCTCCTTGCCCACCGCCGCCGAGCCGACCGCCTCCGTGCCGACCCGTTCCTCGCCGAGCAACCGCCCGGTGATGTCGGCGACCGCCGCGGTGACCCCCCGCCCGTCGACGGCCAGCGCGGCGACCCGCGCCGCCGCCGGGTTGATCTCGTACAACTGCGCACTGGGCCCCGGCCGCCCGGTCACGCTCCCGGTCGTCCGCACCAGCCCCGCGGCCGTCAGCCGCGCCAGCAGCTGCGAGGCGGTGGGCTTGGACAGCCCGGTCAGCTGCCCGATCCGGGAACGGGTCAACGGCCCCTGCGACACCAGCAGTTCGAGCGCGGCCCGGTCGTTCATGGCCCGAAGCACCCGCGGCGTCCCGGGAGTTCCCCGTGTCTGCTGCTCACCGGCCATGACCGCCCCCCCGCTCACCGGTGCCCGAGAGGCCCGGCCGCCGCGTCTCCGCCGAGAAGTCCGTGAAGAAACCGCCTGGGAAGAACCCAGCCTGGGAAGAGACCAGTCTGTTAAGAAACCTTCCCATCGCTCCCCAGGAACGTAGGCGGGGGCCGGAAGGGCGTCAACGGGGCGGGCGCGGTGCGCTGCCGTCCCCGGGGGCCGCCCCGCGCGAGACGGCGAAAAGGGGCGCACCGGCGGTCACCGATACGCCCCTTCGCGGTCCGCCCATGCGGCCCCGGGCGGGCTACTTCCCCGCCTTAGGGGATGCCGCGAGCGGTTCCGTTGCCAGGGACTGGGGGGACGTCGGGTTGTTGAGCACCGAGGGGGCGGCGACGCCGGCGGTGGGGTCCGCGGTCTCCGGGGTCTCCTCCTCGGGCAGCGGGCGCGGGGCGAGGTGGACGCCCGCGGCGTCCAGGGCGCGCTTGATGCGCCAGCGCAGTTCGCGCTCCACTCCGGCGGCCTTGCCCGGCATGGTCCGGGCCGACACGCTGATGGTGACCGTGTCCAGGTGCACCTCGCTCAGGCCGAGGACCTCCACCGGCTCCCACAACTGCTCGTTCCAGGGCTCGGCCTTGGACATCTCCTCGCCGGCGCCGGTGATGATGTCGCGGGCGCGCTCCAGGTCCTGGTCGGCGGCGATCACCACATCGACGGCGGCCGTGGACCAGCCCTGGCTGAGGTTGCCGATCCGCTTGACCTCGCCATTGCGTATGTACCAGATCGCGCCGTTGGGACCGCGCAGCTTGGTGACGCGCAGGCCGACCTCGATGACCGTGCCGTTGGCCACTCCCGCGTCGATCTCGTCGCCGACGCCGTACTGGTCCTCCAGGATCATGAAGACCCCGGAGAGGAAGTCGGTGACGAGGTTGCGGGCGCCGAAACCGATGGCGACACCGGCCACACCGGCGCTCGCCAGCAGCGGGGCCAGGTTGATCTCCAGGACGGACAGCACCGTCAGCGCGGCCGTGCCCATGATCACAAAGGAGGCGACGCTGCGCAGCACCGAGCCGATGGCCTCGGAGCGCTGCCGGCGGCGCTCGGCGTTGACCAGCAGCCCGCCCAGCGCGGTGCCCTGGGCGGCGGCCGCGGTGCGGTTCATCCGCTCGATGAACTTGGTGATCGTGCGCCGGATCACATGCCGCAGCACCACCGCGATCACGATGATCAGCAGGATCCTCAGGCCGGACGTGAGCCACGTCCCCCAGTTCTCCTCGATCCAGCCGGCGGCGTTGGTGGCCTTCTGCGTGGCCTCGTCCAGCGAGGTCGGGCCGGTTGAGCCCGGTGCGGCGGCGCGCGGGGGTGCGCCGGTGACCGGCGAAGCGGACCAGAACACAGTCGAACCTTCCGTGTGGGACAGCAGGCCCGGACCGCGGGGTCCCCGGGAACCGGGCAGACCAACCACACTAACGGGGCAAGGAGGGCGGTCCGCGCCCTTGTTCGACACGCCACAATCCGCCGCGGCCGGATTGCGCCTGATCGAGCGGGCCGTTCCGGGGTGTGGTGGAAAACACCTCCGGCCCGTTACTCGGTCATGGTGGCGCTCCGACCAGGCACCGGGGGACACTGTGGGGAGATCGTCCCGGCGCGAGCCACGCGCCGCCGGCGTACAAGGAGGCACCCGTGCCGCATGTCCTGGTCCTCAATGCGTCGTACGAGCCGCTCGGCGTCGTACCGCTCCGCCGCGCGCTCATCCTCGTGCTCAATGAGAAGGCTGTGAGTCTCGAGGAATCCGGCGCCCTGATGCACAGCGCGACCCATGTCATCCCCGCTCCGAGTGTGGTCCGCTTGAAGCGGTTTGTGCGGGTGCCCTTTCGCGGCCCCGTCCCCCTGACCCGCCGGGCGCTGTTCGCCCGTGACGGCGGGCGCTGTATGTACTGCGGTGGCGTCGCAACCAGCGTCGACCACGTCATCCCGCGCAGCCGCGGAGGTCAGCACACCTGGGAGAACGTCGTCGCCGCCTGCCGGCGCTGCAATCACGTCAAGGCCGACCGCCATGTCGCCGAGATCGGCTGGCGGCTGCGGCACCAGCCCGCCCCGCCGTCAGGACTGGCGTGGCGGATCATCGGTACGGGCCATCGCGACCCGCGCTGGCTGCCGTATTTGCAGCCGTACGGCGCGGATGACGCCCTGGCCCGGATCGACGCCGTATCGGCGTAGGTCCGGGTTCTTCCGTCCGGGGCGGTGCTGCCGGACGGAACGCTCCGTCCGGGGCGGGTGCCGCCGGGCCCCTGCCGCCACGGTCCACACCGCGGCGGCAGGGGCCCGGCGGCACGACCGGCCACGGTCCCCGCGTCGGCCGGCTCAGCGCTGCTGCTCGACCGCGTAGGCCTCCACCGACCACAGCGAGTAGCCGAAGCGGGTGGCCCGTTTGTCGCCCTGGATGCGGACGAACCGCGCGTCCTTGGCGTCCATCCGGACCGACTCCCGGCCGCCCTTTCCGTCGCGGACCGTGGCCGCCGTGCGCCAGCTGCGGCCGTCCGGCGAGACCTGGACGCGGTATCGGGCGGCGTAGGCGTCCTGCCAGGTCAGGACGAGCCGGCCCAGCCGGGTCGGATGGGCCAGGGCGAACTGGAGCCAGGCGCCGTCCTCGGCGGGCGAGGACCAGCGCGTCCTCGGGTTGCCGTCGGTGGCCGCCGAGGCCGGGAAGTCGGGCGTCTCGTCCCCGGAGGAGGTGGCGACGGTCCCGCGCGCCAGGTCCTTGCCACCGGTGCGCGGGAACACCCGCACGGTCAGCGTCTGCTCCTCGCCCTGATAGTCCACCGGGATCTCGTACGTCCCGGAGCGGGTGCCCTCGGGCACATCGACGGCGATACGGACCGTGGCCGTGCCGCCACGCGGTGCGGTGACCTCCTGCGGCGCATGCACCGTGAAGCCCTTCGGTGCCTTCACGGTCAGCTTCTCGCGGACGTCGCCGGGGCGGCGGGAGAAGATCCGGGCGTCCACCGTCGCACTGCCGCCGGGCGGTGCGTCCAGCTCCTTGCGGGACAGTTCGAGGCCGGCCGGCGGGGTGTCGTCGAACCACGGCGTGAGCGCGTGCACGGACGGCGCGTCCGCGCCCTTCGCCCAGGTCAGCCGGACCGCGTCGGCCCGCAGTCGGGGCGTGCGCGACTCGGTCCAGCCCGTGGGGGAGAGCGCGTCGAGGCGGCGCCAGCCCTCGCCCGGGACGTGCGCCTCCAGGGACACGGCGCCCGCGCCCGGGCCCGGCTCGGTCAGCGCGGTGACCGCGGCCAGCCGGCGGGCCCGCTCGAAGGGGACTGTGAGGGACGTCGAGCCGGCGCCCTCGTCCCGCCGGGGGGCGTCGTGGCGGGCCCCGGTCCAGGCGTCGGCCTCGGACATCGCCCGCTGGAGGAACGGTGCCAGCACCCCCTTGCCGACGGTCGCCGGGCTGCGCCCGATCACCGTGCGCAGCCGCTGGACCGCGCGCTGGGCCGACCAGGCGGCGTCGCCGTCGTCGCGGGCCTGCGCCATCAGCGTGTCCACGGCGAGTTCGCCGGCGCTGCCGTAGCGGGCCAGCTGCTCGGCCCACGGCCGGATCTCGGCGGCCAGATCGGAGTGCAGGTTCCGCGGCGCGGTGCTCATGGTGTGGAACGCGGCCCGCAGCGCCTTGGCGGCGTCGGCGAGGTCCGCGTCCCGGCCGGGCCGGCCGTGGTTGGTCGCCGCCTCGCGGGCCTGCCAGAAGCGGTCGATCAGCTGCTGGAGGTAGCCCGACTCGTCCCGGTCCAGCAGCGAGGACGCGTCGTTGCCGGCCAGCGCGTGCAGCGCCTCCCGGGCCCGCGGATCGCCGCCGGCCAGATCGTCGACGGCCGCGGCCCAGGACTCCGCCGGGCGGTAGTCGCGCGGGTTCCAGGCGTAGTCGGCGGCCGTGAACAGCGGGATGCGCGAGGCGAGCGGCTGCTCCATGGCATTGGCCAGCAGCGCCGTGGAGCCGGTGGCGACGGCCGGCTCGCGGCCGCGGTAGGGCCCGAGGAAGATCCGGTCCTGCGCGTAGTCGTTGACCGGATAGTTGTCCATGGTGACCAGCGGGTGGCCCAACGCCTGGCGGGCGGCGGACAGTTCACCGCCGGTGATGGTCCGCGGGACCACCCCCACCCCGGTCCAGGCCACCGCCACCCGGTCGTCGAGCGCATCGGACAGCGCACCGCGGTACGGCGTCGAGCCGTCCTGGTAGTACTCGGTCGGCATCAGCGTCAGCGGCGCGGACCCGGGATGGCGCCGCGCCAGGTGGTCGGCGAGCGCGTTGGCGACCCGGGCCTGCGCCTTCGCCGCGGCCTCCGGGCCGGTGCCGAAGGCGTCCCGGTCCGCGTCGCAGTGCCATTCGCTGTAGCTGACGTCCTGGAACTGCAGCTGGAAGGAGCGCACCCCCAGCGCCCACATCGCGTCCACCTTGCGCCGCAGCGCCCGCAGATCCTCCTCGGAGGAGAAGCACATCGCCTGTCCGGGGGCGAGGGCCCAGCCCAGCGTGACGTGGTTGGCGCGGGCCCGCTCGGCCAGCGCCCGGAAGTCGGCGCGCTGTGCGGCCGGGTAGGGCTCGCGCCACTGGGCCTGGCGATACGGATCGTCACCGGGCGCGTACAGATAGCGGTTCTGCTTGGTGCGCCCCATGAAGTCCAGCTGGGCGAGCCGCTGCGGCCGGCTCCAGGGCTGCCCGAAGAACCCCTCGGTGGTGCCGCGCACCGCCGTGCCGGGCCAGTCGCGTACGACGACCGAGGCCAGCTGCCGCCGGCCCGTCCCACCCGTCACCAGCTGCCGCAGCGTCTGCGCGGCATGGAAGAGCCCGTCCGGGCCGACGCCGTCCATGGCGATCGTGTCCCGGCCCGCGACCTGGCCCACGGCCAGGCGGTAGCCGCCGGAGGGCAGATCCCCGCGGGCCGGCGCCCGCAGCGCCCGCAGCGCGTCCGCGGCCTGCTCGCCGCCGACCCGGAACACCGGCCCGGCCGCGGGCAGCCGGTCGCCCGGCGCGAGCGTGTGCACCGTACGGACCCCGGCGTCGCGCAGCAGACCGCGCAGCACGTCCAGCGCATACGGGTCGGTGTCCGGCTCCGCCACCAGCGCCGCCTCCTCGCCCAGCGGTACGGCGTCGCCGAGTTCCTGCAGGGACTGCGGGCGCGGCCAGACGGCCGGCGGCGCGCCCGCGCCGGCCGGGCGGTCCGGCCGGTCGGGGGTGCCGATGGCGGGGTCCGCGGGCGCCGCCTGGGCGCTGGGCACCCCGCCGAGCAGACCCCCGATCACGGCCGCCGCCAGCGCGGTGGTCCCCGCCACCCGCGCCCGGGTCCCCGCGCCGCTCTCCCCGCCCCTACCGATTCTTCCGACGCTCCATCCGCCCCGGCCTCGCACGGCTGCTCCTCGTCCCGTCCCTCATGTACCGGCCTGCCGCCGGCGCCCCGTTCCCCGTTGTTCCCCGCCGGCGCCTCGTCGGGCAGTCCCTCGGCGGTGAGCCCACCATTGTGGCGGTGAGGGTGTCAACCGGGCCATGGCGGGGTGCCGGAGGGCCGGTCACGGGCGGTTTTCGGCCGTGCGGCGGGCGGCCGTACGGGGGCCCGCCGCTCCGCAGAACTTCCGGTGCGGTACCCGCTTCCTCCGCGTTCTCTGCGTCCCCCGGTCTTCCCCGCAGGGAAATCGCCTGCGTGAGGCATAATATGACGTGGGTCACGTTTCGTGAGCAGATGCGTCTGCGATCGTGCCGAGTGGGTAGGGCCCACGTGTCCCACTACCGATGAACGGGAGGCCCTCAGTGGCCGCATCCGCTCAACTGCTCCTCGACGCTCTGTCCTCGAAACCGGGAGGTGCGGCGATGGAGTCCGACATGTACGACGGGGTATCCGACCCCGATTCCGGGCTGGACGGCTCCGGCTCCTTCAGCTTCGTCGAGCCGCCCCTGACCAGCGAGCCCCCGCTCGCCGACGCCGCGCCGCTGACCAGCGAGGTCCCGATCGCCGCCGAGCTGCCCCTGACCAGCGAGCCGACGGCCGCCGGTATGGGCACGGAGTCCATGGAGGTCTGAGGACCCATGGGCCGCGCGCGGCTCGCCCGGCTGCACGGCATCGCCACGTCGTACGAGCCCGCACCGGGCAGAAGCGTCCAGATCACCGACGACACCGTCGTCGCCGTGCTCGCCGCACTGGGAGTCGACGCCTCGACTCCGCACGCCGTCCGTACCGCCCTGGCCGCCCGCGCGGACGCCACGGGCGCGGCCCTGCTGCCGCGCACCGTCGTCGCCCGGCCGGCCCGGCCGCCCGACCTCACGGGTCTCCCCGAAGGCAGCGTCCTCGGGGTGGAGACCGAGGACGGCGCCGCGCAGGAGCTGGGGGCGCCCGATCCCGCGGCCCTCGCCCGGCTGCCCCTGGGCATCCATGTGCTGCATGCGCACAGCCCGGACGGCCGGACCGCCCGCGCCCCGCTGATCGTCGCGCCCGACCGGGTGCCCGTACCACCCCGCCGCAGCCACGGCTTCCTGGTGCAGCTCTACTCCCTGCTGTCCCAGCAGTCCTGGGGCATGGGTGACCTCGGGGACCTCACCGACCTCGCCGCCTGGTCCGGGCGTGCCCTGGGCACCGGCTTCGTCCAGCTCAACCCGCTGCACGCGGCCGTCCCCGGCCCGCCCACCGACCCGTCCCCCTACCGGCCCTCCTCGCGCCTCTTCCCCGACCCGGTCCATCTGCGGATCGCGCACATCCCGGAGTACGCCCACCTCACCGGCGCCGCGCGCTTACGGGCCGACGCACTGGCCGCGCGGGCGGCCGCGCTGCGGGCCGGCGTGCTCGAAGGGGGCGCGCTGATCGACCGGGACGCGGTCTGGGCGCTCAAGCGCGAGGCCCTGGAGCTGCTGTGGCGGGTCCCGCTGGGCCCGGGGCGGCGGGCCGAATACTGCGACTTCCTCGCCGAGCAGGGCCAGGCCCTGGAGGACTACGCCACCTGGTGCGCGATCGCCGAGCGGCACGGCCCCAACTGGCGCGGCTGGCCCGCCGGTCTGCGGGAGCCGCGGGCCGCGGAGGTCGCCCGGCTGCGCCCGCAGCTGCTCGACCGGATCGACTTCCACTGCCGGCTCGCCTGGTTCACCGATCAGCAGCTGGCCGGTGCGCAGCGGGCCGCACGGGAGGCCGGGATGGGCATCGGGCTGGTGCACGACCTCGCCGTCGGTGTCCATCCGTCCGGTGCCGACACCTGGGTCCAGCAGGACGCCTTCGCCGCCGGGATGTCCGTCGGGGCGCCGCCGGACGTCTTCAACGCCCGTGGCCAGGACTGGGGGCTGCCGCCCTGGCGCCCGGACGCCCTGGCGGCCGCGGGCTGTGCCCCCTATCGCGAGCTGGTGCGCCAGCTGCTGCGGCACGCCGGTGCGCTGCGGATCGACCATGTGATGGGGCTGTTCCGGCTGTGGTGGATCCCGGAGGGCCGGCCGCCGACGGAGGGCGCCTACGTCCGCTACGACAGCGAGGCGATGCTGTCGGTGCTGGCCCTGGAGGCGCACCGCGCGGGCGCCGCAGTGATCGGTGAGGACCTGGGCACCGTCGAGCCGGGCGCCCGCGAGGCGCTCGCCGAACGAGGCGTCCTGGGCACCTCCGTGCTGTGGTTCGAGCGGGACTACAGGGACTGCGGAGCGGGCGCCCAGGGAGAGGCGGACGGGGCGTCGCGGGCGGAGTCCGCGGACCGGCCCGGCGCGACCGAGGCGCCGGAATCCGCCGCCGGCGCCCGCATCCTGGCGCCCGACGAGTGGCGCGGCGGCTGTCTCGCCACCGTCACCACGCACGATCTGCCGCCCACCGCGGCCCGGCTGACCGGTGAAGACGTCGCGCTGCGTGAACGGCTCGGGCTGCTCGCCGGGCCGCCGGAGCGGGAGCACGCCCGTGCCCGGTACGAACTCGCCGAGTGGCTGCGGGAGTTGGCCCGGCGCGGGCTGCTGCCGGAGGGGGCGGGCAACGAGGAGGCGGTGGTCCGGGCCGTCCACCGCTTCCTGCTGCGCACCCCGGCGCGGATGATCGGCGTCTGGCTGCCCGACGCGGTGGGGGACCGCCGTCCGCAGAACGTGCCCGGGACATGGGAGGAATACCCGAACTGGCGCGTACCGATCGCGGGTCCCGACGGGCGCCCGCACACCCTGGAGGAGCTGGCCGCCTCGCCCCGACTCCACGCGCTGATGCGGGAGTTGTCGGACGGATGGTTTCAGGACGCCCGCGACCGCTCGTCGTACGCACCCTTCCGGTAGGTCACGCCGTCCGGAACCATGCCGTGGACACCGTCCAGACATCCGACCATTCGCGCCTGCGTGGTCGGTGAGGGGGAGGGAACCATGGCCCTGTGCCGCACCCGGCGGACGCTGTGCGTGCTCGCGCTCACCGCGGCCGCCGCGCTCGCCCCCGTCCAGAGCTCCCTGGCCCGGCCGTCGTCGGCCGCCCCCGCCGCCGGCCCCTGCGACCGGCCCGTGCACCCCGCCTCCCAGATGGCCGTCGAGCCCTGCGACACCCCCGCCCGGATCGTCGAGAAGGCCGCCCGTGTCGTCCCGACCCCGGGGCAACTCGCCTGGCAGCAGCGGGAGGTGACCGCCTTCACGCACTTCGGCATGGACACCTTCACCAACCGGGAATGGGGCTCCGGCACCGAGGACGAGAAGTGGTTCGCGCCGTCCCGCATGGACGTCGACCAGTGGATGCGCGCCTACAAGGCGGCCGGCGCCGAGCAGGTGATGGTCGGCGACGGCCGTCCAGGTCCCGCCCGGAGCCGGGTCGCGGGAGGATGAGCGCCCGCGGGCCCGGCCCGGGCGGCCCGTTGCGCCACCCCGGGCGCGCGGGGCGGCAGGGCGTCCGATACGTTGACTTCGTGAGCAACAAGGTCAATAAGAATGTCCTGCGCGCCGGAACCATCACCGCCGGCACCGCGCTGATGCTGCTGATGTCGTCCCCCGCGTTTGCGCTCACCCGCGACGACGGTGACGACCCGGGTCCGGGCCTGAGCGTGATCCAGACGCTCGGCCTCTATGTCGCTGCACCCATCGTGCTCTTCCTGATCATCGCCGGACTGGTCATGGCGGGCGACAAGGCCGACAAGAAGGCCAAGTCCAAGGGCTGACGCCGGCACCACAATGACGCCTCCAGGGCGCCCAACGGTCACAAGACCGCGGGGCGCCCTTTGTCGTACCCGGATATTTCCGCAGGTGAAAAAGGGGTTGCGAGGCGGCTATCGCGCAATTTTCGCCTGATTTGCGGGGGCGCAGTGTTTAACCGGCCCTAACCTACGATGACGTAACCTACGCAGCCGTAGGTCAAACCTACGGCCCCGTAGGTCGTCGTCCCCCAGGAGTTCCCCCGTGACCATCGCCCCCGCCCGCCATAACGGAGAGCGCGGCCAGACCGCATGGAGCGACGCCCAACTGCTCTACGCACTCGAAGAGGTCGTCGAAAAGGAACTCAACCGGCATTTGAAGATCGTCAAGGACTGGATGCCGCACGAGTACGTGCCGTGGAGCGACGGACGGAACTTCACCGGCGTCCTGGACGACGGTGAGCCGTGGGCCCCCGAGCAGTCCAAGGTCAGCGACATCGGCCGGATCGCGCTCGTGGTCAACCTCCTCACCGAGGACAACCTCCCCAGCTACCACCACGAGATCGCCACCCTCTTCGGCCGGGACGGCGCCTGGGGTACCTGGGTGCACCGCTGGACCGCCGAGGAGGGCCGGCACGGCATCGTGATGCGGGACTACCTGCTCACCAGCCGGGCCGTCGACCCGGACGAGCTGGAGCGGTTCCGCATGGCGCACATGTCGGAGGGCTTCGAGTCGGACAACTCGCACAGCATGCTGCACTCGGTGGCGTACGTCGCCTTCCAGGAGCTGGCCACCCGGATCTCGCACCGCAACACCGGCCACCACTCCGGCGACCCGGTCTGCGACCGGATGCTGGCCCGGATCGCCACCGACGAGAACCTCCACATGGTCTTCTACCGCAACCTCCTGGGCGCGGCCTTCGAGCTGGCGCCGGACCAGACCATGTGCGCGGTGCGCGATGTCGTCACCGGCTTCCGGATGCCCGGCCACGGCATGCCCGGCTTCGAGCGGTCGGCGGCCCGGATGGCCATAGGCGGCATCTACAACCTGCGCATCCACCACGACGACGTGCTGCAGCCGGTGCTGCGCCATCTGAAGGTGCTGGAGATCGGCGGCCTGGGCCCGGCCGGGCTCGCGGCGCAGGAGGAGCTGGGGCTGTTCATGGGCGGCCTGGACGGCCAGGCGCGGAAGTTCGACGAGCGACAGGCGGCCATCCTCGCCCGCCGCCAGGCCAAGCGCGGCTGAACCGGCCGGCCGCGGCGGGGCCCCCGCCGCACCCGCCGCGGCCCCGCGGTACCCGCTGACCGCGCCGGCGGATGCGTACGCTGCCCGCATGGCCGACTGGGACCTCAAGAAGCTGCACATCCTGCGCACCCTCCAGGAGCGGGGCACGGTCACCGCGACCGCCGAGGCGCTGCACATGACGCCCTCGGCGGTCTCCCAGCAGCTGACCGGGCTGGCCCGGACGCTCGGGGTGACGCTGCTGGAGGCCCACGGCCGGCGGGTCCGGCTGACCGACGCCGCCCAGCTGGTGCTGCGGCACGCCGAGGCGGTCTTCGCCGAGCTGGAGCGCGCGGACGCGGAGCTGCTCGGCCATCTCCGGGGCGAGGCGGGCCAGGTGCGGGTCGGGGCGTTCGCCACCGCCGTCCCCGCGCTGGTGGTGCCCGCCGTCCAGGAGCTGCGCCGCAGCCACCCGGGGCTGTCGGTCGCCGTACGGGAGGCCGAGGCGGAGGCCGCGTACGAGCTGCTGGCACACGGCAGTGTCGATCTGGCGCTGTCCCTGGCGGCGCACGCCCCCACGCCGCGCGACCCCCGGTTCAGCCGGGTCGAGCTGCTGGCCGACCCGCTGGACGTGGCGCTGCCGGCCGGCCACCGGCTGGCCGCCGCGCCCGAGCTGCGGCTGGCCGATCTGGCGGACGAGCCCTGGATCTTCGGCAGCAGCGGCCCCTGGTCGCAGATCACCACCACCGTCTGCGAGAGCGCCGGCTTCGTGCCCGAGCAGGCGCACGCCGCCGCCGACTGGAGCGCGATCTGGGCGATGGTCGCTGCCGGGATGGGCGTCGCGCTGGTGCCCCGGATGGCGATGGCGGGCGGCGTCGGCGGCGCGGGGGAGGGGCCCGCGGGAGAGAGCCGCGCGGGAGAGGGCCGCGCACGGGGGGAAGCCGCCGCCGGGGGAGTGGCGCTGCGGGTCCTGCGCGCCGACCGGCCGCGGCGGCATGTGATCGCCGCCGTCCGGCGCGGTGCGGAGGGGGCGCCGGGACTCGCCCGGGTGCTGGCGGCGCTGCGGCAGGCGGCCGCCGCCCAGGCGCCGGAAGACCCGACCGTTCAGTCCAGCTGAACGTATTGCTCAAAAACTTTCGATGGACCTGAGGGGTGACCCGCTGCGACCGTGGCGTGGTCCGCTCCCTTCGCCCCCGTCGAAAGGCCACGATGACCAGCCTCCCCGCCGACAGCCACGACCCGCACGCCAACGACGCCGCCCCGTACGGCGGCGGCGATCCCTACGCCGACTACCGCGGCGGGGACTTCCCCTTCACCTCGCTCGTGGATCTCGCCGACCGCCGGCTCGGCGCCGGGGTGATCGCCGCGAACGACGAGTTCTTCGCCGAGCGGGAGAATCTGCTGACGCCGACCGAGGCGGTCTTCGACCCCGAGCGCTTCGGTCACAAGGGCAAGATCATGGACGGCTGGGAGACCCGGCGCCGCCGCGGCGCCGACGCCGAGCACCCCTTTCCGGCCGACCACGAGCACGACTGGGCGCTGATCCGGCTCGCCGCCCCCGGCGTGATCCGCGGCATCGTCGTCGACACCGCCCACTTCCGCGGCAACTACCCGCAGCAGATATCCGTCGAGGCCACCGCGCTGCCCGGCAGCCCCGGCCCCCACGAACTGCTCGCCGACGACGTGACCTGGCACGAGCTGGTCCCGCGCACGCCGGTCCGCGGCCACGCCGCCAACGGCTTCGCGGTCGAGGCCGAGCGCCGTTTCACCCACCTCCGCCTCAAGCAGTACCCCGACGGCGGCATCGCCCGCCTGCGGGTGCACGGCGAGGTCGTGCCGGACCCGGAGTGGCTCGACGTGCTCAGCACCCTCGACCTGGCCTCCGTGCTGCACGGCGGCACCGTCGAGGACGCCTCCGACCGCTTCTACTCCTCGCCCACCCAGCTCATCCGGCCCGATCTGTCCCGCAAGATGGACGACGGCTGGGAGAACCGCCGCCGCCGGGTCAAGGGCACGAACGACTGGGTGCGCTTCCGGCTCGCCGCCCGGGGCGAGATCCGCGCCGTCGAGATCGACACCGCGTACCTCAAGGGCAACTCCGCGGGCTGGGCGGCGCTGTACGGCTGCGACGCCGAATCGGCCGACCCGGCGGACCCGTCGGCCTGGTACGAGATCCTGCCGCGCACCACGCTGCAGCCCGACACCCCGCACCGCTTCCGGCTCCCGAGGGCCTACGCCGCCACCCACGTCCGGCTGGACGTCTTCCCCGACGGTGGTCTCGCCCGGCTGCGGCTGTACGGAGCGCTCACCGGGACCGGCCGCGCCGCGCTCGTCCGCCGCTTCGACGAGCTGAGCGACTGAGCCGCGACCCGGCGCCCGGCACCCGACGGGCCCCCACCGCCGGTGCGGTGGGGGCCCGTCGGGGGCAGCGGGGCGCCTACGCCGCCGCGTCCGCCGCCTGCGCCTTGAGCGCCCGCTCGATGCCGGCCCGCGACTCGCTGATCAGCCGGCGCAGCGCGGCGCTCGGCTCGGCCGCGGCCAGCCAGGCGTCCGTCGCGTCCAGCGTCTCCTGCGACACCTGGAGCGCCGGGTAGAGACCCACCGCGATCTGCTGCGCCATCTCGTGGCTGCGGGACTCCCAGATGTCCTTCACCGCGTCGAAGTACTTCGCGGTGTACGGCGCCAGCAGCTCCCGCTGGTCGCTCTGCACGAAGCCGCCGATGACGGCCTCCTGCACGGCGTTGGGCAGCCGGTCGGACTCCACGACCGAGGCCCAGGCCTCGCCCTTGGCCCGTTCGGTCGGCCGCGCCGCGCGCGCCGTCGCGGCATGCCGCTCGCCCGCCGAGGTCTTGTCCCGCTCCAGCTCCGCCGCGATGGCCTTCTCGTCCGCCCGGCCGGTGGCGGCCAGCCGCTGCACCAGCGACCAGCGCAGCTCGGTGTCCACGGCCAGCCCGGAGATCTCCTCCGTGCCGTCCAACAGGCCCTGGAGCAGGTCCAGTTGCTCGTCGGTACGGGCCGAAGCAGCGAACGCACGGGCCCAGGCCAGCTGGTGGTCGCTGCCCGGCTCGGCCGCCCGCAGCTGCTCCAGGGTCTCCGTCGTCCAGACCGCCAGGCCCGTCTCGCGCCACTCCGGTGCCGCGTACAGGTCCAGCGCCAGCTTCACCTGGCGGTGCAGCGACTGGACCACGCCGATGTCCGACTCCTTGCCGATGCCGGAGCGCACCAGCGCGAGGTAGTCACGGGCGGGGAGTTCGGCGTCCCGCGTCATGTCCCAGGCCGATGCCCACGACAGGGCGCGCGGCAGCGATTCGGTGAAGTCCCCGAGGTGCTCGGTGACGACCTTCAGCGACTCCTCGTCCAGCCGGACCTTGGCGTACGACAGATCGTCGTCGTTGAGGAGGAGGACGGCGGGCCGCCGGGTGCCGGCCAGCTGCGGTACGGGGGTCAGCGCACCGTCCACGTCCAGCTCGATCCGCCCGGTGCGCACCAGCTTGCCGTCCGTCAGCTCGTACGAGCCGATCGCGATGCGGTGCGGCCGCAGCACCGGCTCGCCCTTGGCGCCCGGCGGCAGCGCCGGAGCCTCCTGCTTCACCGCGAAGGAGGTGATCACGCCCTGGGCGTCCACCTCGATCTCCGGCCGCAGGATGTTGATCCCCGCGGTCTCCAGCCACTTCTTCGACCAGGTCTTCAGATCCCGTCCGCTGGTCTCCTCCAGCGCACCGAGCAGGTCCGACAGCCGGGTGTTCTTGAAGGCGTGCGCCTTGAAGTAGGCCTGCACGCCCTGGAAGAACTCGTCCCTGCCGACGTAGGCGACCAGCTGCTTGAGGACGCTGGCGCCCTTGGCGTAGGTGATGCCGTCGAAGTTGACCAGCACGTCGTCGAGGTCGTTGATCTCGGCCATGATCGGGTGGGTCGACGGCAGCTGGTCCTGCCGGTAGGCCCAGGTCTTCATGGAGTTGGCGAACGTCGTCCACGAGTGCGGCCACTTCGAGCCCGGGGCGTAGGCCTGGCAGGCGATCGAGGTGTAGGTGGCGAACGACTCGTTCAGCCACAGGTCGTTCCACCACTCCATGGTGACCAGATCGCCGAACCACATGTGCGCCAGCTCGTGCAGGATCGTCTCCGCACGCACCTCGTACGCCGCGTCCGTCACCTTCGACCGGAAGACGTACTGGTCGCGGATGGTCACCGCGCCCGCGTTCTCCATCGCGCCGGCGTTGAACTCCGGCACGAAGAGCTGGTCGTACTTCGCGAACGGGTAGGCGTAGTCGAACTTCTCCTGGAACCACTCGAAGCCCTGCCGGGTGACCTCGAAGATCTGCTCCGCGTCCAGGTGCTCGGCCAGCGACGGGCGGCAGTAGATGCCCAGCGGCACCGACCGCCCGTCCTTCTCGTAGGTGCTGTGCACGCTGTGGTACGGACCGGCGATCAGCGCCGTGATGTAGGTCGAGATCCGCGGCGTGGGCTCGAAGCGCCAGACGTTCCCGCTCGGCTCCGGCGTCGGCGAGTTGGAGATCACCGTCCAGCCCTCCGGGGCCTTCACGGTGAACTGGAACGTCGCCTTCAGGTCCGGCTGCTCGAAGGAGGCATAGACCCGCCGCGCATCCGGCACCTCGAACTGTGTGTACAGATAGGCCTGCTGGTCCACCGGGTCGACAAAACGGTGCAGCCCCTCACCGGTATTGGTGTAGGCGCAGTCCGCCACGACCCGCAATTCGTTCCGGCCGGCCCGCAGCCCCGTCAGCGCGATCCGCGAGTCCTTGAACACCTCGCCCGCGTCGAGCGCCTCGCCGTTCAGCCGCACCTCGTGCACGGCCGGCGCGACCAGGTCGATGAAGGAGTCCGCGCCCGCCTCGGCCGAGTCGAACCGCACCGTGGTCACGGACCGGAACGTGCCGTGGTCGCTGCCGTCCGCGTCTCCCCCCTCCTGTGCGCCGGAGAGGTCGAGATCGATCTCGTACGCGTCCACGGTCAGCAGGCGCGCCCGCTGCTGCGCCTCGTCGCGGGTCAGATTCGTGCCAGGCACCCGTTCATCTCCTTCGCATTGGTCATTGCATCGGAAGTTTCGGCCATCCTTCCATGTGGGCGGGGGCTGCCGAGGGGGATATCCGAGGTAGCACAGTGGTAGCTATATGGGTAGCATCGAGGTATGAAGATTAGTGTGAGTCTGCCTCAGGAGGACCTCGCCTTCGTCGACGAGTACGCATCGAGAACGGAGGCGGAGTCCCGGTCCGCCGTGATACACGCCGCCATCGAACTGCTGCGTGCCGCGGAACTCGAATCGGAGTACACCGAGGCGTTCGAGGAGTGGGACGCGAGCGAGGATGCGGCGCTCTGGGACCGGACGAGCGGGGACGGGCTTGCCGATGCGGCGCGGTGACGTCCACATGATCGATCTGGAACCGGCGCGCGGCAGTGCGGCCAGCAAGATCCGCCCGGCCGTGATCGTGTCCAACAACGGCGCCAATCAGTCCGTCGAGAGCAACCGGCGGGGGGTGGTCACGGTCGTTCCCCTGACGTCGAACACCGCGCGTGTTCTTACGTTCCAGGTGTTCCTCGACGCCGAGGAGTGCCGTCTGCCCAAGGACTCCAAGGCCCAGTGCGAACAGGTCCGCGCCGTCGCCCTGGAGCGCGTGCGCCAAAGGGTCGGCTCGGTGCCCAGACAGCGCATGGTGGAGATCGACGTCGCGCTCCGGCGGCATCTGGCGCTCTGAACGGACCGCCGGGCACGCCGCCCGAAAAGCGCGGGTGCCCGTACGGAGGTCGACTCCGTACGGGCACCCGGCAGTGTGGTGCGAGCTGTGCGGTCAGCCGCGCAGCTCGGCCGCGACCAGCTCCGCGATCTGGACGGCGTTCAGCGCCGCGCCCTTGCGGAGGTTGTCGTTCGAGACGAACAGCGACAGGCCGTTCTCGGCGGTCTCGTCGTTACGGATCCGGCCCACGAAGGACGCGTCCTGGCCGGCGGCCTGGAGCGGGGTGGGCACGTCGGAGAGGGCCACGCCGGGGGCGCCGGCCAGCAGCTCCTGGGCGCGGGCGGGGCTGAGCGGACGCGCGAAGCGCGCGTTGACCTGCAGCGAGTGGCCGGTGAAGACCGGGACGCGGACGCAGGTGCCGGCCACCTTCAGGTCCGGGATCTCCAGGATCTTGCGGCTCTCGTGGCGGAGCTTCTGCTCCTCGTCGGTCTCGTTGAGCCCGTCGTCGACGATCGAGCCGGCCATCGGCAGCACATTGAAGGCGATGGGGCGGACGTAGGTGTCCGGGGCGGGGAACTCCACGGCCGAGCCGTCGTGCGTCAGCTTGGTGGCGTCCTGCTCGACGGCCTTGCGGACCTGGCCGTCCAGCTCCTCCACGCCGGCCAGACCGCTGCCGGAGACCGCCTGGTAGGTGGCGACGACCAGGGAGACCAGGCCGGCCTCGGCGTGCAGCGGGCGCAGCACCGGCATCGCGGCCATGGTGGTGCAGTTCGGGTTGGCGATGATCCCCTTGGGGCGCTCGGTGATCGCCGAGGGGTTGACCTCGGAGACGACCAGCGGCACCTGGGGGTCACGGCGCCAGGCCGAGGAGTTGTCGATCACGACCGGGCCGGCGTCGGCGACCTTCTCCGCCAGCGCCTTGGAGGTGGCACCGCCGGCCGAGAA
The DNA here is from genome assembly GCF_004122755.1 of Streptomyces sp. TM32. NCBI lineage: Bacteria > Bacillati > Actinomycetota > Actinomycetes > Kitasatosporales > Streptomycetaceae > Streptomyces > Streptomyces sp. TM32. Next base: position 77,624 of record NZ_SDIG01000004.1, on the reverse strand, counting down.
GATCACGATGTCCAGCGCCGAGTAGTCGGCGGTGGCCGCGTCCTCGACGGTGATCTCGGTGTCCTGCCAGGGCAGCGTACGTCCGGCGGACCGGGCCGAAGCGAACAGCCGGAGCTGCTCGACCGGGAAGTTCCGCTCGGCGAGGATGCCCCGCACCACACCGCCGACCTGTCCGGTGGCTCCGACGATTCCGATCCTCATGGGACTCCTTCTTTCTGGCCTGGCTCGGGTGTCTGCTCGGAACACCTGCTCAGTAGTGCCTCCATCATGTGTGTGACACCCGTCGCCTTGTCCAATCCGTTCCATTCCGTGGCGGGTCGGGGGGCGGATCGGGACGGAGCGCGCCCACTCGCTCACGGTGCGTGGCATCCACCCGGCCGTGTGCGCTGCGGATACCCCGCGGGGTGAACATCCGGTGACCGCCGGCCACACCCCCGGGCAGGGCTCCGTGACCGGCCGGTGGCGGGCAGATCCCTGTGCGGTGATGGGTTCCCCGCGTTGCGGTGGCGTTCACGCGCAGGTCATTCCCGATGCCAACCATCCCAGGTGACAGGGCAGTTGTGCTGCCCGGCCGCCTTCGCGTTCGCACTCGGGGAGCCTGCGTATGTCCCGTATACGGTCCGCCGCCACCTTCGACCGCCGTACGTTCCTCACCGCCACCGGGGCCGTCGGCGCCGCCACCGGGCTGGGGCTCGCCTTCGGCGTCGGCCCGGACCGGCCGGCCCAGGCCGCCGCCGTCACCACCGGCCCGGCCCCGGCCGCGCCGGCGCCGGTCGACGCCCCCGCCGTCCCCCATGTGCCGTACACCAAGGGCACCACCCTCGGCAGTGTGTCCGCCCCGCGCGGCAGCGGAGGCTACCGCCGGCTCGCCGACGGCCCCGCATGGAACCGGGTGGTACGCGCCGACCTGGCCACCGCACACGGCGGGCGCGACCGGCGGCGGACCGCCCTGGCGTCGTTCGTGCAGTTCACCGACCTGCATCTGGTCGATGTGCAGAGCCCGCTGCGCTACGAGTACCTGCGCGCCGAGACCGCCAGCGCCTGGCGGCCGCAGGAGGCGCTGTCCGTGGCCGGCGTCGTCTCGCTGATCGAGCGGGTCAACGCGCTGCCCGGCGGGCCCGCCACGGGTACCCCGCTGTCCTTCGTGATGACCACCGGCGACAACACCGACAACAACTCCAAGCTGGAGCTGGAGTGGTTCCTGACCGCGATGAGCGGCGGCCGGATCACCCCCAACTCCGGCGACCCGCGCCGCTACGAGGGCGTCCAGGACAGCGGGCTCGCGCTGTACTGGCAGCCGGACAGCGCGCTGCGCGACGCCGACAAGAAGCGGGGCTTCCCGCATCTGCACGGCTTCCTCCAGGCGGCGATCCGGACCGTGCACAGCCCCGGCCTGCGGCTGCCCTGGTACTCGACGGTCGGCAACCACGACTCGCTGCCCGGCGGCTGCTACGCCCCCGGCGACCCCTTCTGGACCGAGATCGCCACCGGGGGCCGCAAGCTGGAGACGCTGCCCGCCGCCGAGGCCGCGAAGGTGTGGAAGGCGGTCAAGGAGGGCCTCGACCCCAAGGGCGCGGACTTCAAGCGCCTGCTGACCTCGCACCGCAAGCAGGCCAGGAGCGTCACCCCCGACGCGCGGCGCGCCCCCTTCACCCGGGCCGAGTATCTGCGCGCCCATCTCGACCCGGCGCACACCGGCCCCGGCCCGCACGGCCACGGCTACACCGCGGCGGCTCTGTCCGAGGACCGGCTCTACTACACCTTCAAGATCTCCGATGACGTCCTCGGGATCAGCCTGGACACCACCGACCCCGGCGGCCACTACACCGGCTCGGTCGGCGACGCCCAACTGAGCTGGCTGGAAGGGGTGCTGAAGAAGAACGAGAAGGGGGACAAGCAGCACGTCCTCGTCTTCAGCCACCACACCGGCAAGACGATGAACAACACCCGGCCCGACCCCGCCCGCCCGCACGAGAAGCGGCACGGCGGTCCGGAGCTGATCGAGGTGCTGGCCGCGCACCCCCGGGTGGTCGGCTGGATCAACGGCCACAGCCACAAGAACGAGATCATCGCGCACGGCAGCTTCTGGGAGATCTCCACCGCCTCGCACATCGACTTCCCGCAACTGGCCCGGGTCATCGAGCTGGTGGACAACCACGACGGCACGCTGTCGCTGTTCGCCACCCTGGTCGAGTCGGCCGCCCCGCACCGTACGGACTTCACCGACCTCTCGCAGACCGGGCTGGCCGCCCTCTACCGCGAGCTGTCCTTCAACGCGCCCGAGGCCCGTACCGACCTCGCGGGCACGGCCCGGGACCGCAACGTCGAGCTGCTGCTCAAGCGGCGCTGACGGGGCCCGCGCGGGCGCGCATCCCCGGGGCGCGGCCGGCGCCCCGAAGCACCCGGCTAGGGGGAGACACCCCCTAGCGCGGCAGTACCACCACATACGCACCCGGCTCCCGGTCCCCGGCCGCCATCAGGGCCGTACGGACCACCGCGGCCTGCTGGTCGGGCGTCTCGCGCAGGGTGCGGGGCAGACAGCGCACGACGGTGATGCCCAGCCGCTCCAGGTGCTCGCGCTTGTGGAAGAAGGGGGACGCCAGTGGGTCCTCCTCGGGGCGGGGCGCCCGGGTGTCGATCTCCAGGGCCACCCCGTACTCGGGCCAGAAGGCGTCCACGCCGCCCAGGTGCGGCCCGCCCGGCAGCCGCAGATCGACGTTCCACAGCGGGTCGGGCAGCCCGTGCTCCCGCACCATGGCGTAGAGCCGCTGCTCGGCCAGCGCCCGGCCCTCGGCCAGCAGGGTGTCCACCGCGTCCACCACGTGCGGCCGGGTCAGCAGCCGGGCCCGGCTCAGCTCCCGCACCACCGCGGTCGCCTCGCAGTGACCGCCGCGCACCGCCTCGGTCAGCAGCCGGCGCACGGTGGGCGCGTCGGTGAGCCCGCCGACCGCGTCCGCCAGGGCGCGCGGCACCGGCGCGGCCGGCACCCCGGTGATCTCCTGCGCGACGGGCAGCTCCACCGCCCGCAGGATCCGCGCGAAACCGGTCGAGCGCAGCCGCCGGGTGCGCGACACCAGCACGTCGATGCGGTCCAGGCCGAGCAGCGGGGGCGCCTCCGCGAAGCCGTGCAGGACGAGCGCCGCCAGACCCGTGATCATCGCCTCGGGGGCGTCCTCGGACGCGGCGCCCTGCCGGGGCACGGTCGGCCCCCGATGACTGGCGTAGAGCAGCACCGCCTGTAGCCGTTCCTCGCTGGTGGGCGGCCCCGGGTGCAGCAGATAGACGCCCGGCAGCAGTTGCTGCCAGGGGCCGCCGGCGCGGCAGCGTTCGGTGGTCTCGGCCGCCGGGATGCCGTGCTCGCGCAGCTGACGGGTGGTCATCACCCGGCTGCGGACGTCGGAGAGGTGGCGGAGGGGGAGGGGCGAGAGCGGGGTGTCGTGGTTCATGCGGGCCAGATTCCCGCGCCCGCTCCGCCCCCTAACCGCTGTTACACGCTCGTACCACAAACCGGACAACCCTGTACTAAAGTACGGGCGTTCGACTGCCGAAAAGGGCTGGTCGCCACGGGGGTTACGGCCTGGCCCCGGCCGCCGCGTCACAAGCCTGTGCCCGCAGTGCCCGGGCCAGATCGTCCCGCTTCTCCAGGACCAGCCGGCGCAGCGCGGGCGCCGCCCGGTCGTGCTCCGCCAGCCAGCGGTCCGCGGCCTCCAGCGTGGAGTGCTCCACCAGCCAGCTCGGGAACAGCCCGCGCACCACAGCCATCCCGATCTCGATGGACCGCTCCCGCCACACCCGCTCGACGGCCTCGAAGTAGCGCGGGGCGTAGGGCGCCAGCAACTCGTGCTGCCCCGGCTGGCCGAAACCCGCGATGGTCGCCTCCACCAGTGCGTTCGACAGTACGTCGGACTCCACGACCGCCTGCCACGCCTGCTGCTTGACCTCGGCCGAGGGCCGGGCCGCAAGGCAGCGCACCTGCTGGCGCCGGCCGGACGCGGTGTCGTCGCGGGCCAGCTCCGCGGCGATCACGGCCTCGTCCGCGAGACCGTGCGCGGCCAGCGGCTCCAGCAGGGTCCAGCGCAGCTCCTGGTCCACGTCCAGGCCGTCGATCTTCGCCGTGCCGTCCAGCAGGCCCTGGACCAGCTGGAGATCGGCGGGGGACGTGGCGACGGCGGCGACGTGCCGGGCCCAGGTGAGCTGATGGCCGCTGCCGGGCTCGGCCAGCCGCAGCTCCCGCAGCGCGCCCTCGGCCAGCTCCCGGCCGGCGGACTCCCGGTGCTCGGGCGCCGCGTAGTGCTCCAGCGCGGTCTGCGCCTGGTCGTGCAGGGACTGGAGCACCCCGATGTCGGTCTCCCGGCCGGCGAACCGCCGCACCAGGTCGAGGTAGTCGCGGGCCGGCATCAGCCCGTCCCGGGTCAGCCCCCACAGCGCCGCCCAGCACTGCGCGCGCGCCATCGGGTCGGCCAGCTCGCCGAGCCGGGCCCGCAGGGTGGCCAGCGACCCCTCGTCGAAACGGACCTTGCCGTACGTCAGGTCCTCGTCGTTGACCAGGATCAGCTCCGGCCGCTCCAGACCGGCCAGCTCCGGCACCACCGTGTGCGGCCCGGAGACGTCCACCTCGGCGCGGGCGTAGCGCACCAGCGCCGGATCCCCGCCCTCCGCGAACCCGTCCTGCCGGCGGTAGAGGCCCACCGCCACCCGGTGCGGCCGCAGCTCGGGGTGCGAGGCCGCCGCCTCCTGGAGGATGCCCAGCTCGGTGATCCGGTCCTGGGCGTCACAGGTGACCTGCGGGGTGAGGGAGTTGACACCCGCGGTCTCCAGCCAGGCCCGCGACCATGCCGCCAGGTCCCGCCCGGAGGTCTCCTCCAGCACCGTCAGCAGGTCCGTGAGACGGGTGTTGCCGTAGGCATGCCGCTTGAAGTAGCGCCGGGCGCCCTCCAGGAACGCCTCCCGCCCCACGTACGCCACCAGCTGCTTGAGCACCGCGGCACCCTTGGCGTAGGTGATGCCGTCGAAGTTGAGCTTGGCGTCCTCCAGGTCCCGGATGTCGGCGGTGACCGGGTGGGTGGAGGGCAGCTGGTCGGCGCGGTAGGCCCAGGACTTGCGCCGGTTGGCGAAGGTGATCCAGCCGTCCGTGAAGCGCGTCGCCTCCACCAGCGCGAAGGACCCCATGAAGTCCGCGAAGGACTCCTTCAGCCACAGGTCGTCCCACCACTCCATGGTGACCAGGTCGCCGAACCACATGTGTGCCATCTCGTGCAGGATGACGTTGGCCCGCCGCTCGTAGGACGCCTCGGTCACCTTCCCGCGGAAGATGAACTCCTCGCGGAAGGTGACACAGCCCGGGTTCTCCATCGCACCGAGGTTGTACTCCGGGACGAACGCCTGGTCGTACTTCCCGAAGGGGTACGGGAAGTCGAAGTGGTCGTGGAAGAAGTCCAGGCCCTGCTTGGTGACCGTGAAGACGTCGTCCGCGTCGAAGTACTTCGCCAGCCCCTTGCGGCACAGCGCGCCCAGCGGGATCTCCAGCGTGGTGCCGTCCTTGAAGGTGCGGCGGTAACTGTCGGAGACGTAGTGGTACGGGCCGGCGACCACGGCCGTGATGTACGTGGAGATCGGCCGGGTCGTCGCGAAGCGGTGCCGGCCGTCCTCGGCCGCGCCGTCCTGGGCGCCGTTGCTGAGCACGACCCAGCCCTCGGGGGCGGTCACCTCGAAGGTGAACGGGGCCTTCAGATCGGGCTGTTCGAAGTTGGCGAAGACCCGGCGGGAATCGGCGGGTTCGTACTGGGTGTAGAGGTAGACCTCGCCGTCCTCGGGGTCCACGAAGCGGTGCAGCCCCTCACCGGTCCGGCTGTAGGCGCACTGCGCGTCGACGACGAGGACGTTCTCCGCGGCCAGCGCTGCCAGCGTGATCCGGGTGCCGTCGAAGACCGCCGCGGGGTCCAGCTCCCGGCCGTTGAGGGTGACCGAGGTGACCGACGGCGCCAGCAGGTCCGCGAAGGTGGCGGCGCCGGGCTCGGCGCAGCGGAAGCGGATGGTCGTCCGGGAGCGGAAGGTGTCCGCGTCCGCACCGTGGGCGAGCGCCGAGCGGACGTCCAGCGCCACGTCGTACGCGTCGACGCTCAGCAGCCGGCCGCGCTCCTGCGCCTCGTCCCGGGACAGATTCTCACCTGGCACGACGTGACTCCCTCATGCTCGTCTCGGATATCGAACACGGGGAATCATGGCACGCCCGCCGGCGGTTGAACCGTGCACATATAAGCTCCGTTGCCGCACCGCTCTCAAGAGGAGACCCCCGTGTCCGAGACCGCGAAGACCCCCGCAGACTTCTGGTTCGACCCGCTGTGCCCCTGGGCGTGGATGACCTCCCGCTGGATGCTGGAGGTGGAGAAGGTCCGCCCGGTCGAGGTGCGCTGGCACGTGATGAGCCTGGCGGTGCTCAACGAGGACAAGCTGGACGAGCTCCCGGAGAACTACCGCGACCTGCTGGCGACCGCCTGGGGCCCGGTGCGGGTGTGCATCGCCGCCGAGCAGCAGCACGGCAGCGAGGTGCTCGGCCCGCTCTACGCCGCGCTCGGCACCCGCTTCCACAACCGCGGCCTGGACCGCACCCGCGAGACCCTCGTCGACGCCCTTCAGGAGGCCGGTCTGCCCGCCGAACTGGCCGACGCCGCGGACTCCGACGCCTACGACGCGCAGCTGCGCGCCTCCCACAAGGAGGGCATCGACCTGGTCGGCCAGGAGGTCGGCACCCCGGTCATCGCCGTCCCCGGGCACGACGGCGAGCAGATCGCCTTCTTCGGCCCGGTCGTCACCCCCGCCCCCAAGGGCGAGGAGGCCGCCAAACTGTGGGACGGGACGCTGATGGTCGCCTCGATCCCCGGCTTCTACGAGATCAAGCGGACGCGGACCCAGGGGCCGATTTTCGACTGAGGTCCCGGCACCGATGTCCGGCCACTGATGCCCATGGGAGCGCCCCCGCACGTATCGGACGTGCGGGGGCGCTCCGTCATTCCGCCTGCCAGGTGAAGGGTGAGAAGACGATCACGAGGCAGGACGACCGGTGGCGCCGGTGCCGGCGTTACGGGGCCAGCAGCAGGTTGTGCGCGCGCTGCTTGGCGGACGCGTACCGCTTGGCGACGTCCTGCCAGTTCACGACCTGCCACATGGCCTCGATGAAGTCCACCTTCTGGTTCTTGTACTGCAGGTAGAAGGCGTGCTCCCAGGCGTCGAAGACCAGGATCGGGACCGAGCCCTGCCCGACGTTGCCCTGGTGGTCGTAGATCTGCTCCACGATCAGCCGGCCGGTGACCGGCTCGTAGGCCAGGACGCCCCAGCCGGAGCCCTGGGTGGTGGCGGCGGCCTTGGTCAGCTGGGCCTTGAAGCCGGCGTACGAGCCGAAGCTCTCCGCGAGGGCGTCGGCCAGCTCGCCCACGCCGTCCTTCTCGTGCGGCTCGCCGCCGCCGTCGCCGGTCATGTTGTGCCAGTAGATGCTGTGCAGGATGTGGCCGGAGAGGTGGAACGCGAGGTTCTTCTCCAGGCCGTTGATGTGGCCCCACGCTTCCTTGTCGCGGGCCTCGGCGAGCTGCTCCAGGGTGTCGTTCGCGCCCTTCACGTACGCCGCGTGGTGCTTGTCATGGTGCAGCTCGATGATCTCGGGGCTGATGACCGGAGCCAGCGCCGCGTAGTCGTACGGAAGTTCAGGAAGTGTGTAGGTGGCCATGCCGATCCCGCCTCCAAGCTGCGTACATGCAGTAGTTGCAAACAATGTGCAAGAACACGCTATCAGCAGGAGTGCTCGCCGGCCGGTGACGGGACCGGCCTGGTGCCAAAGACGGAGGCGGGGCGGGACCTCGGAAGGAGGTCCCGCCCCGCCTGTGGGGAATCCGGAGAGCGCTAGGTGTGTTGTCCCGGCACGTTGGTGACGGGACAACACACCTAGGGCGTGTCCGGGCCGCTGCCCAGCGACCGCTGCCGGGCCAGGCCGACGAGCGCCAGCACGATCCCGAAGCCACCGGTGAACATCAGCTGGATCCGCTGGTTCTCATCGCGCAGCATCAGCAGCAGCACGGCGGCGATACCCGCCAGCGCCACCCAGGTCAGCACCGGGAAGGCCCACATCTTCACCACGAGCTTCTCCGGCGCCTCGCGCTCCAGCGCCCGCCGCAGCCGCAGTTGGGCGGCGGCGATGAAGCCCCACACCACCAGCACGGCCGCACCGACCATGTTCAGCAGCCACTGGAAGACCGTGTCGGGCCACACGATGCTCAGCAGCACCGCGACGAAGCCGAAGGCGGCGCACATCAGCACCGCCCGGCGCGGCACCCCGCCGCTGACCTTCGACAGGAACGCCGGGCCCTGGCCGCGGGCGGTCAGCGAGAACGCCATCCGGGACGAGCCGTAGAGGTTGGCATTCATCGCGGACAGCAGGGCCACCAGGATGACCACGTTCATGATCTGGCCGGCTGCCGGGATGTCGAGGTAGTCCAGCACCGCGACGTAGGGGCCGCTCTTGGCGATCGAGGAGTCGTTCCAGGGGATGACGGTGACGATGACGGCCATCGAGCCCACGTAGAAGAGAGCGATCCGCCACATCGCGGTCCGCACCGCCCGCGCGACCCCGCGCACCGGGTCCTTGGACTCGGCGGCCGCGATGGTCACCGTCTCCAGACCGCCGTACGCGAACACCGAGGCCAGCAGGCCGACCATCAGGCCGTTCAGGCCCTTGGGGAGGAAGCCGCCGTCGCCGGTGAGGTGCGCGGTGCCCGGCGCATGGGTGCCGGGGAGCACGCCGAAGATGGCCAGCAGACCCAGGACCAGGAAGATGCCGATCGCCGCGACCTTCAGGGCGGCGAACCAGAACTCGAACTCACCGAAGTTGCTGACCGCGGCCAGGTTCGTGCCGGTGAAGATCACCATGAACAGCAGCACCCACATCCACGGCTGGCTGCCCGGGAACCACTGGACCATGACGTCCGCGGCGCCCAGCGCCTCGGCGGCCACCGCCACGCACAGCAGCGCGGTGAACATCCAGCCCACCGTGAATCCGGCCCAGGATCCGATGGAGCGCTCGGCGTGCACGGAGAAGGAGCCGGAGGCCGGATTGGCCGCGGCCATCTCCCCGAGCATCCGCATGACCAGCATGACCAGGGCGCCGGAGACGGCATAGGCCAGCACGATCGACGGGCCGGCCGCCGCGATGCCCTCGCGCGAGCCGACGAACAGGCCCGCGCCGATCACCCCGCCCAGGGCGATCATCGAGAGGTGGCGCTGCTTGAGGCCGTTGGACAGCGTGGAGCCGCTGTCGGGGCCGGCGCCCTGAACCGCGTCGGCCTGCTCGCGCGCGGCGGCGGCGGACGAGGGTGTCCGATTCATGTGGTTCCTGTCCCAGTAGGTGAGAGCGGAGCGAGGCGTTACTGCGTTCTCCCGGGGCCGCGAGCGGTGCGACGGTGCTGCCGGCCCCCGGACCCCGGTGGGGCGGCAGGTCGCATGGGCCTGCCGACAGCACGATTCCGGGGTCCTCGGCAAAGCGGGCTCAGTCTGGGGGCCGGTGTCCGCTCAGGGCAACAGTCGTGCAGCGAATGTTCGATATTCAGACGTGATCGTCACCATGGGTATCCGAACGGGCGTCAGTTACCACGCGGTGTGATCCCCGTCTCGGGCTTCAGTCGCCCGCGCGGCGCTCCCGGAGCGCGCGCAGGCCCGCGGCGAGCAGCACCGCGCCGGTCGCCCCGGCCGACCACAACAGCTGTGGACGGGCCGCGTCATCGGTCAGCATCAGCACCAGCACGGCACCCATGGCCGCCAGCGCCACCCAGGTCAGATACGGGAAGGCCCACATCCGCAGGGCCAGTTGCCCCGGTGCCTCGCGCTCGATCCGCCCCCGCAGCCGCAGTTGGGAGATGGCGATCAGTGCCCAGACGAACAACAGCACCGCGCCGACCGCGTTGAGCATGTAGAGGAAGACCGAATCCGGCCATTCCAGATTCAGCAGCACCGAGACGAAGCCGAAGGCCACCGAGGCCAGCACCGCCCGGCGCGGCACCCCTCCGCCGCTCGACACCTTCAGCAGCGCGCGCGGCGCCTCACCCCGCTCGGCCAGCGAGAACACCATCCGCGAGGAGCCGTAGAGATTGGCGTTCAGCGCGGAGAGCAGCGCCACGAACACCACGATGTTCATGATCTGGCCGGCCCCCGGCACACCGACGCGGTCCAGCACCGCCACGTACGGGCTCTTGCCCGGCTCCATCGACGACCACGGCAGCAGGGTCACGATGACCACCATCGAGCCGACGTAGAAGAACAGGATGCGCCACACCGCACTGCGCACCGCCCGGCCCACCGCCCGCGCCGGGTCGTCCGACTCGGCCGCGGCGATGGTGACGACCTCCAGGCCGCCGAAGGCGAACACCACGGCCAGGACCCCGGAGACCACCCCGCCCCAGCCGTGCGGCAGCAGCCCGCCGTGCCCGGTGAGGTTGCCCAGCCCGACCGGCTCGGCGTTCGGCAGCACCCCGAAGACCGCCAGCAGGCTCAGCACGAGGAACAGCACGATCGCGGTGACCTTCAGGGCGGCGAACCAGAACTCGAACTCTCCGAAGTTCTTCACCGCGGACAGATTGGCGGCGGTGAAGACCGTCATGAAGAGCAGCACCCAGGCCCACTGCGGCACCGCCGGCACCCAGCCGTTCGCGATCTGCGCCGCACCGGTGGCCTCCACCGCCAGCACCACGACCAGCAGGAACCAGTACAGCCAGCCGACGCTGAAACCGGCCCAGCGGCCCAGCGCCCGCTCCGCGTGGACGGAGAACGCCCCGGAGGCCGGCATCGCCGCCGACATCTCGCCGAGCATCCGCATGACCAGCATCGCCAGCGCGCCCGCGATCAGATACGACAGCACGATCCCCGGCCCGGCCACCGCGATGCCGGCCCCGGAGCCCACGAACAGACCCGCGCCGATCACCCCGCCCAGGCCCAGCATCGTCAGGTGACGCTGCTTGAGGCCCGCGGACAACGGCTCCTGCCCACCGGCGACCGCGCCGGGAGCGGCGGTACCAGGAGAGGCGACACCGGGGGAGCCGGCGCCAGGAGAACTGGCACCGGGAGAAGACTCGCCGGCGCGGGTCGGTACGTCGTGCATGGCTCGTACTCTCGCAAGGGCCGGGCGGTGATGCCGCCGGCAGGTTTGGGGGAACTCCACAGCTCGCCGCGGAGTGGACCCAGTGTCGCCGCAGGTCGCGCGCTACCACAAAACCGGCCCCGCAGCACCTTGGCGGCCGTGATGAGCATCACGTGACCTGCAAAGACGCCGCACGGCTCAACAAGGCCGGGCAGGCTGGCGGTTGATCGGAACTCTCCAAGCGGGCCGGTACGGCTTTGTCACCGCCACACGATGATCGCCGGCGGCCCGCTGAACTAACGTCGTCGCGTCCCGTCCCTTCCTTCTCACCCCCGCGAGGTCCCGATGAGCACAGCCGCCCTCACCTCCGCCGGAGAGGTCCTCGCCGACCTGCTGCCGGCCACCACCGCCTCCCGCGCCCGCGTCCGGGACGCCGCGCTGGTGCTCGGTGGCGCCGCGCTCACCGGCATCGCGGCCCAGATCGCGGTCCCCGTCCCCGGCTCCCCGGTTCCGGTCACCGGCCAGACCTTCGCGGCCCTCCTGGTCGGCGCCTCGCTCGGCACGCGCCGCGGTCTGCTGTCGCTGGCGCTGTACGCCCTGGCCGGGATGGCGGGGATGCCCTGGTTCGCCGGCGGTGCCTCCGGCGCCGGCGGAGCCACCTTCGGCTACGTCATGGGGATGCTGCTCGCCGCCGGCCTCGTCGGCGCGCTGGCCCGCCGCGGCGGCGACCGCAGCGTGCTGCGCACCGCCGCCACCATGGCCGCCGGCACCGCCGTGATCTACGCCGTCGGCGTGCCCTACCTGGCGCTGAGCACCGGGATGCCCTTCGGCCAGGCGGTCGCCGTCGGCCTGGTCCCGTTCCTGATCGGTGACGCGCTCAAGGCCGCACTGGCGATGGGCGCGCTGCCCACCGCCTGGAAGCTGTCCCCCCATTGCGGCTAAACCGCCGCCGCTTTCGCGGAGGGGGTTGCTCGCCGTGGGGGTTCCTCAATTGATGGCTGAGGTAGCCGATTGATGGCTGAGGTAGCCGATGCGAAGAGGGCGGGGGCCGCACCATTTCGGTATCCCGGTGCGGGGCCCGCCCTCTTCGTGCCGTCGTACGGCGTTACGCGCGCTCGGTCCCGACCGCGTCCTGCTTCCGCGGGCGCCGCCGCTCCAGCAGCAGCCCGACCGCCAGCACGACCACGGCCGCGATCACCGACAGCACCATCTGCTTGCGCCCGTCCGGGTCGTAGAACATGTAGCCCACCACGAACACGATCATCGCGATCGTCGCGTAGGTCAGCCACGGGTACAGCCACATCCGCACCGTCAGCCGCTCCGGGGTCTCCCGCTCGATGGTCCGGCGCATCCGCAGCTGCGAGAAGCAGATGACCAGCCATACGAACAGCGCCACCGCGCCGGACGAGTTGAGCAGGAACTGGAAGACGGTGTCCTTCGAGGTGTAGCTGAAGATCGTCGCGATGAAGCCGAAGGCGACCGACGCATAGGTGGCGACCGCCGGCACCCCGCCCTTGTTGACGGTGGCGAACGACTTCGGGGCGTCACCGCGCTCGCCGAGCGAGAACGCCATCCGGGAGGCGGTGTAGAGCCCGGAGTTCAGACAGGACAGCACGGCGGTCAGCACCACGATGTCCATCACGGTGCCCGCGTACGGGATGTCCAGCGACTCCAGCACGGCCACGTACGGGCTCTTGGCCACCGCCTTGTCGTTCCACGGCAGCAGGGTCACGATCACGCCGATCGAGCCGAGGTAGAACAGCGCGATCCGCCAGATGACGCTGTTGACGGCCTTGCGGACGGCCTGCACCGGGTTCGGCGCCTCGCTCGCCGCGAGCGTGACGATCTCGCTGCCCATGAAGGAGAAGACCACCAGCAGCATGCCGGAGAGGATCGCGCCGGGACCGTGTGGCAGGAAGCCGCCGTGCCCGGTCAGGTTCGCGACGCCGACCGGGTCGTCGCCCGGCGGCAGCCCGAATATCGCCAGCGCGCCGACCACGATGAAGACCACGATCGCGACGACCTTGATGCCGGCGAACCAGAACTCGAACTCGCCGAACGAGCCCACCGAGATCAGGTTCGTACCGGTCAGCACGATCATCACCAGCAGCGCCCAGGCCCACTGCGGGACGGCGGGGACCCAGCCGGTGAGGATCGAGGCGGCCGCGGTCGCCTCGACGGCCAGCACGACCGACCAGAAGAACCAGTACAGCCAGCCGATGGTGAAGCCGGCCCAGCGCCCCAGCGCCCGGTCGGCGTAAGCGGAGAACGAGCCGGACGTGGGGGAGGCGGCGGCCATCTCGCCCAGCATCCGCATCACCAGCACGACCAGCAGCCCGGTCAGTGCGTAGGAGAGCAGGATGCCGGGTCCCGCGGCCGCGATACCGGCGCCGGAACCGACGAACAGGCCGGCGCCGATCACCCCGCCGATGGCGATCATCGACAGGTGGCGGTTCTTGAGTCCTGCCTGCAGCCCGTCCGGCGACTGCCCCCCGGTCGATCCGCCGCTGGGATCGCCGGCAGGCGGGAACGCTGTGGTGGTGGGGGTGCCCCCTGCTCCGGTGGAGCTGGGGGGAGGGGGGTGCGCGCCCATGAGCACCGTCCTTCGTGGTTCGCGGAAGAGATCTCTGGCATTAGATCTTCGTTATCCGTTGATTGGAAGGCCTGGAGTCGGATTGTTGTGTGAAACCCTGGGCGGTTACGCGATGCGCTTGCGTACGGAAGGCGGGAGCGGTGGCCCGTGCGCCCGGGCCCGGGACGACCCCGCGACGCCTGCCCGGCCCCCTCGTGTCACACTCATCGCATGCGCGTGTACCTCGGCTCCGACCATGCAGGTTTCGACCTCAAGAACCACCTCGTCGAATGGCTCAAGGCCCATGGCCACGAGCCCGTCGACTGCGGCCCCCATCTCTACGACGCCCAGGACGACTACCCGCCGTTCTGCCTGCGCGCCGCGGAGAAGACCGCCGCCGACCCGGAGAGCCTCGGCATCGTGATCGGCGGCTCCGGCAACGGCGAGCAGATCGCCGCCAACAAGGTCAAGGGCGTACGGGCCGCGCTGGCCTGGAGCGAGGAGACCGCCAAGCTCGGCCGCGAGCACAACAACGCCAACGTGATCTCCGTCGGCGGCCGGATGCACACCGAGGAAGAGGCGACCAGGTTCATCGAGGTCTTCCTCAGCACGCCCTACTCGGGTGAGGAGCGGCACACCCGCCGCATCGAGATGCTCTCGGCCTACGAGACCACCGGCGAACTGCCCGCCATCCCCGCCCACCACCCGCAGGGCTGACCCCCGCTCGTCCCGCCGCCCGCCCGCCCCGGCCGCCGGGGCGGGCGGGCGCGCCCACTGGAGGAACACCCGTGCCCGAGGGGCATACGATCCACCGCCTCGCCCTGGACCACCGCTCCCGTTTCGAGGGCGAAGCCGTCCGGGTGAGCAGCCCGCAGGGCAAGTTCGCCGGCGGCGCCGCCCTCGTCGACGGCCAGGTCATGACCGCCGCCGAGGCGCACGGCAAACACCTCTTCCTCGGCTTCGGCCCGGATCGCTGGATCCACATCCACCTCGGCCTCTTCGGCAAGCTCGGCTTCGGCACCGCGCCCGCCCCGCCGCCCACCGACACCGTCCGGCTGCGCCTGGCCACCGCCCACCACCACGCGGACCTGCGCGGACCCACCACCTGCGCACTGATCACCGAAGCCGAGAAGCAGGCGATACACGAGCGGCTCGGCCCCGACCCGCTGCGCCCCGGCGACGACGGCACCCGCGCCTGGCAGCGGATCTCCCGCAGCCGGACGACCATCGCGGCGCTGCTGCTCGACCAGAAGATCATCGCCGGCGTCGGCAACGTCTACCGCGCCGAGGTCCTCTTCCGGCACCGGATCGACCCCTACCGCGCCGGCCGTGACCTCACCCGCGCCGAATGGGACGCCCTCTGGGACGACCTGGTGTTCCTGATGGCCGAGGGCGTCCGGCACAACCGGATCGACACCGTCCGCCCGGAGCACCTCCCCGAGGCCATGGGCCGCCCGCCCCGGGTCGACGACCACGGCGGCGAGGTCTACGTCTACCGCCGCGCCCCGCAGGGCTGCCACATCTGCGGCAGCGAGATCCGCACCGCCGGCCTCGCCGCCCGCAACCTCTTCTGGTGCCCGGGCTGCCAGCCGTCCGCCGGCGGCGGCTGACGGTCCCCGGCGGCGTCCGGCACGGCCCCGCGCCACCCCCGTACGCCGGGGGCCGGAGCCCGGACCCGCTCAGAACCCGTGCGGCAGCCAGGGCGCCACGTCCGACCCGAACGCCCTCGACGCGGGCGCCAGCGCACCGGGCCGCAGCTCCCGCACCCGGCCCGCCGCCGCCAGCGCCGTCAGCGCGAAGCCACCCAGATACGCCGAGCCCACCTCGCGTACGGACAGCGCCAGTTCGGCCTCGTCGCGGGTCCGCACACAGGACGCGCCGCTCGCGTCACCGGTCAGCCGCCAACGCCCCTCGTTCCAGGGGCAGAACGGATCCGCGACCTCCAGCACCACGTCCACCGGCGTCCGGTACGTCCGGGCCGCCAGCGCCGCGCCCACCTCCACCGGCCGGACGAACAGGGACTCCCGCAGCTCCATCGCGCAGCGCCGCATGTCCGCGACGAGCAGCGGCAGCGCATCGTCCACCGGCCGGGTGCGCACCGCCACCGACGACGTCAGATCGATCCCGAACAGGAAGCGCCACAGCGCCGCGTACACCACCGGGTCCAGCGCGTCGAGATGCCGGACGACCACCGTCCCCGCGGGCCCGCCCCGGTCCCAGGCCGGTTTGACCGCAAAGCGCGCGTAGCCCCGCACCTCGCCGTCCACCTCGGCCACCACGCACTGGAGCATCCCGGCCCCGTCCCGCTCCTCGGGCGGGTCCTGCACGGCTATCCGGTCCCAGCCCGGCAGCCGGGCGAGCATCCCGGGGCGGGACGGCACCAGTTGGGCGTAGACCCGCTCGCAGTCGGCGAGCGCGGCCGCCGGATCCACCAGCCGCAGCCGCACACCGTCCGTGCCGGGCAGCTCGGGGGCGGCCAGCCGATCCGTGTCCACGGTCAGCTGCATGTCCAGGGCCGCCGCCCCGTAGCCGAACCGGCCGTAGATCGCCGGTTCCGACGCGGTGAGCACCGCCAGCGGTTCACCGCGCTCGCGGACGTCCGCGAGCTGGTGCCGCATCATCGACCGCAGCAGCCCGCGACGGCGGTGCGTCGGCTGCACGCTGACCATCGTGACCCCGGCCGCCGGCACCCCGGACCCGCCCGGCACGGTGAGCCGGAACGAGAGCGCCCCCGCCGTGGCGACGCAGTCGTCGCCGTCCCAGATCCCGATCGAGCGCTCGATCTCGGTGGCCGCCCGCCGGAGGGACCGCCGCTCAGGGGGCGGGGGCAGCTCGCCGAACGCCAGATCCAGCTTGTCGGACCAGTCGTCCCACTCGACGTCCCGCACGCCCCGCAGTTCCGTTGCCATGCCCCATCCCTAGCAGGCCGCTCTCCGGCCGCGCGACCGGATTTCGAACGGAGTTTCCCGGCAATTGGCCGGGCCGTCGTGCGGCGAATCGACGCGCCGCCGAACGGGTGGATAGGGTCCCAGAGCAATGACAAGCGGCCAGGGCACGGACTCCCTGACGGCCCGGATGCACAAAGGTCTGCACCGGGCCCGCATCGGCGTGCGCAAGGCCGGGGTCGACTACTTCCGTGGTGAGGGCTCCGACCGGTTCGCACTGGCCGTCCTGCTCCTGGCCATACCCGCCATCGCCGCGGGCACGCTCCGGTTCCCCGAGTGGGTCGCCCCGACCGCCCTGGTCCTCCCGGTCATCGCCGGCGGACTGGTGCTGCGGCCGGCCAACCTCCTCGTGCTGTACGGCGCCTCCGCGACCGCGCTGGTCGTCGAGTCCGCGCTGTTCGGCCCGTATGACGAAGGACCGGACCGGATCACTCCGGGCACCGTGCTGGTGGTCGCCGCGGTCGGGTTCTTCGGGCTGCTGATCGCGCAGTTCCGCAGCCGGGTCGGGGTGCCCTGGCGGCGCGGCGGCACCATGCTCTTCGACCTGCGCGAGCGGATCCGCGTCCAGAGCCAACTGCCCAAGCTGCCCCAGGGCTGGCACCGCGAGATGGCGCTGCGCCCGGCCGGCGGGCAGTCCTTCTCCGGCGACTTCGTGGTGGCCTCCCGCACCCACGGCGGCAGCATCCTCGAAGTGGTGCTGACCGATGTCTCCGGCAAGGGCATGGACGCCGCCTCCCGCGCGCTGCTGCTGTCCGGCGCCTTCGGCGGCCTGCTCGGCTCGCTGCCGCCGCACGCCTTCCTGCCCGCCGCCAACGGCTACCTCCTGCGCCAGGACTGGGACGAGGGCTTCGCCACCTCCATCCATCTCGTCCTGGACCTGGAATCCGGCGACTACGAGCTGCTCTCCGCCGGGCATCTGCCGGCCCTGCAACTCAGCGCGGGCACCGGCCGCTGGGAGGAGAAGTCGGGGGAGGGGCCGCTGCTCGGCGTCTACGACGGCGCCCAGTTCGACCCGGTCAAGGGCACGCTGCGGACGGGCGATGTGCTGATGCTGTTCACCGACGGCCTGGTCGAGGCCGCCGACCGCGATATCGCCGAGGGCATCGACCGGCTGACCGGCGAGGCCGACCGCTATGTCGCCAGCGGCTTCGCCGGCGCGGCCTGGCACCTGATCGAGGCCGTCGCCAAGGACGTCAACGACGACCGGGCGCTGCTGCTGATCTGCCGGGACGCCTGAGGCGACGGCTGACCCGGGGGCACCGTCCGAGCGGCTCCTTCTTCGCCGGTCTCCCCGGGTGGGCTCACCGGCCGTCCCGGCGCTCGGGCACCGCGCCGCCGGGCCGGGGCCCGCGCTCAGGCGCTGACGCGGGCCCGCGCCGTATCGGCCGGGTCCTTGCGGAACGCCCAGGCCATCGTCGGCTCCATCGCGAAGCGGAACACCTTGCGGACCGGCGGGGTGCACAGGGCCGTCACGATGGCCCCGGCGATCAGCGTGACCGCGATCTCACCGAGCGGGGTGTGCAGCCAGGCGTAGTCGTCGAACCAGCCCCAGAAGCGCGAGCCCTTGGCCAGGAAGCCGTGCAGCAGATAGCCGTACAGCGTCCCCGCGCCCAGCACCGTGAACCACGTCCGCCGCGTCGGTACCCAGGAGAAGAAGCAGGCGGTGAGCACGATCGAGCAGCCGAACAGCGCCAGCGTCATCACCGCGCCGATCCACCAGGTGGTACCCAACTCCTGGGCGCTGTCGCGGTGGTAGAACCACGCCGAGGTCATCCGGGGCGCCGCCCAGTAAGCCATCACCAGCGCGGCTGCGAAGACGGGAATCGAGGCGATCCGCACCGCCCGCCGCTGCACCATCGCGAAGTGCTCCGCCCGCAGCGAGAGCCCCAGGACGAAGAACGGCAGGAACTGGAGCACCCGCTGGAGGTCCAGATCGTCACCGATGTCCGGTGAGACGGACGCGAGGACCGCGATGGCCACCGCGAGCGGGATCGGCCAGCGCACGATCTTCCACAGCGGGGTGGTCAGCCGCCAGATGAACAGGGCCACCAGGAACCACGTCAGGAACCACGGGTCGAGCAGGCTGACGGGCTGCCCCGGGTCGTCGTCCGCCCAGCGCTTGAAGAAGGCGTAGGCGGTCTCGAAGAGGACGTAGGGGACCGCGACCCCGGTGACCAGCCGCTGCAACCGGTCCTTGCGCATGTCGAAGCTGCGCGAGAAGTAGCCCGAAATGATGATGAAGGCCGGCATGTGGAACGTGTAGACGGTCATGTAGAACGCCTCGGCGGCCCGACTGCCGTCGGTCAGCGGCTCCCAGGAGTGCCCCATCGCCACCAGCACGATGGCCAGGTACTTCGCGTTGTCGAAGAACGGATTGCGGCTACCGGCTTTGGGGGAGGGCGGCTCGGCCGCCTCCGGTCCGCCGGACGGCCCGGCCGTCGCCTCCGTCCGGTCCGTGTCCGCCGCCCGGGCAGCGGGGAGTGCGCGTCGGGGTGTCGGGGCAGCGGAAAACATTGGAGGCACGATAGCGGCGGTCGACGAATGCGTAAAACCGCGTGCTGCCCCTTTCTTTATTTCTCCCCGGCGCCGCCGCGGATGAAGAACGGATAAACCCGCGATCACCGGGTAGGAGCTGGTCAGAGGCCGCCCGACTCGTCCCCTATCATCCCTTGAAATCCCCCCGTATCCCCCGCAAACGACTCCGCGGTAATGTCCCATCCCTTGCTCTTATGTCCGAATGCTAATAAGCCCTTGCGGCACCCGGTAAAGCAGTGACGGACGCCACGAATTTCCCTTTCCGTGGATCCGGGGGAGGGGACGAGCGGCACCGGAGAAAGATCGGAACGATGTGCCGGGGCGGCGTCGGGCCGGGAAGAATTCCCCGCCCGGCCCGGCCTCTCCTGAGGACGTCGCCCCTACGTCACCCGCTCCGCCACCCCGCGCACCGCCAGGTCGCACCCTGCGGTCCCCCAGCTGGTCACCCAGCGTCGGGAATCGGGCAAAGCGTTGGCCGATGATTCGTCACCGGTATCCAGTGGGCATGGAGTTGGTGGCACGATGGTGCAGGGGGGTGTGCGAGGCATGCTCCCGGGCCGGTGAGGCGTTCCGACCGAGGGTGTGATCAGTTGTGGCTCTTTCGCTGTCTGTGGTGCTGCTGTTGGGGATCATCCTGATCGTGTTGATCAGAGGGAAATCCATCAAGGCAGGTCCGGCGCTCGTCGCCATACTGTTCGGCTTCTTCCTCGCCTCCACGGGCATGGCGCCGTCGATCAACCGGTTCCTCAACTCCCTGGCAAACACCATCAACCACATCACCTTCTAGGTGGTCCGCAGGGCCCTCCCAGGCACCGCACGAGGGATCGGCCCTACGAGGTCTCCTCGCCTCCGGTCCGTGCCGCGGCTTCGCGTACGGCTTCCGCGCTGCGTCCCACCAGCGCCGAACCGTCGTCCGCGGTGATGATCGGCCGCTGAATCAGCCGGGGGTGCGCCGCCAGCGCCGCGATCCACCGCTCGCGCGCGGCGTCGGCGCGCTCCCACTCCCCGAGCCCCAGCTCCTTCGCCTCGGGCTCCTGGGCCCGGGTGATGTCCCAGGGCTCCAGTCCCAGCCGTTGCAGTACAGCGCGCAGCTCTTCCGCGCCCGGCGGATCCTCCAGGTACCTGCGCACGGTGTACGAGGCGCCCTCCTCGTCGAGGATCTCCACGGCGGAACGGCACTTGGAACACGCGGGATTGAGCCAGATCTCCATGGGGCCACCTTAAGGACCCCCCCCGCCTCCGGGGCGGAGGGGCGTGCGCCCGCCCGCGCCTCGCCCATGACAGCGCAAAACCCCAGGCCATCAGGCCTGGGGCCCGCATACGGAGCGGGCGACGGGAATCGAACCCGCGTAGCTAGTTTGGAAGACTAGGGCTCTACCATTGAGCTACGCCCGCGAGCGCCGACCGGTCGCAGGACCGCGGCACGCAGTGCATCCTAGCGGGTCGCGGCGGTGCGCCGCACATCCCTTCCGCGGACGGTGCGCCCGGCCGCCCGGACCCGCACCTCCACCCCGCCGGGCAACCCGATAACTGGCAGCCGTACGGCCTGCGGCCATGTACCCTACGTGTCGCACCGACGGGGTGTGGCGCAGCTTGGTAGCGCGTCCGCTTTGGGAGCGGAAGGTCGTCGGTTCGAATCCGGCCACCCCGACCAGCAGCAGGTCGGCCCGACGGTTCACGTCGGGCACCGCTGCGGCCCACCGGAGCGAGTCGCAAGATCGGCGGCCGTTCAAGATCGCATTGTGGGCGTCATCCTCCTTGCGGTTACTATGCAAACTGCGTGCCCGTGTGTCTGTGTACCGGGCGCGATCGGCCGGACCCGGATCAGCCGGGCGCAGGCAGATCTCACGCAGGACCCCAGAAGTCAGCCCCAAGGAGACCGAACCGTGAAGAGCGCCGT
This sequence comes from Streptomyces sp. TM32, assembly GCF_004122755.1. Lineage (NCBI taxonomy): Bacteria > Bacillati > Actinomycetota > Actinomycetes > Kitasatosporales > Streptomycetaceae > Streptomyces > Streptomyces sp. TM32. The sequence goes on along the minus strand of NZ_SDIG01000004.1, from coordinate 56,556 downwards.
GGAGACCCTGAACCCGACTCGGGTTCGGCTCACTGTCGAGGTGCCCTTCGAGGAGCTCAAGCCCAGCCTCGACGCGGCGTACAAGAAGATCAACCAGCAGGTCACGGTGAAGGGCTTCCGCCAGGGCAAGATCCCGGCCCGCGTCATCGACCAGCGGTTCGGCCGCGGCGCCGTGCTGGAGGAGGCCGTCAACGACGCGCTCCCGAAGTTCTACACCGAGGCGGTCAACGAGGGTGAGCTGAACGTCCTCGGCCAGCCCGAGGTCGACATCACCGAGCTGAAGGACGGCGAGCTGCTGGCCTTCACCGCCGAGGTCGACATCCGTCCCGCCCTGGAGATCCCGGACTACTCCGGCATCGAGGTCGAGGTCGACGCCGTCGAGGTGTCGGACGAGGACATCGACAAGTCCGTCGAGCAGCTGCGGGAGCGCTTCGCGACGACCAGCCCGGTCGAGCGCGGCGCCCAGGACGGCGACGTCCTGACGCTCAACCTCGAAGCCAAGGTGGACGGCGAGGTCCTGGAGGACGGCGTCGCCCAGGGCGTCACCTACACCGTCGGCTCCGGTGAGCTCCTCGACGGCATCGACGAGGCCGTCACCGGCGTCGAGGCCGGCGGCACCGCCACCTTCACCTCCGAGCTCAAGGGCGGCTCCGCCGAGGGCAAGGAGTCCGAGGTCACGGTCGAGGTCACCGAGGTCAAGTCCCGGGAACTGCCCGCGCTGGACGACGACTTCGCGCAGCTGGCCAGCGAGTTCGACACCCTTGAGGAGCTGCGCGCGGACAGCCGCAAGCGCCTTGAGCAGATGAAGAAGTACGACCAGGCCACCCAGGCTCAGGAGAAGGTCCTGGACGAGCTGCTCAAGCTCGTCGAGGTGCCGATGCCCGAGAAGCTGCTCGAGGACGAGATCCAGACCCGCAAGCACAACCTGGTCAACCACCAGCTCGGCCAGATGGGCCTCGACCTCGCGAAGTACCTGGAGATCCAGGGCAAGAGCGAGGAGGAGTTCGACGCCGAGACCAAGGAGCAGGCCGAGAAGGGCATCAAGACCCAGTTCATCCTCGACGAGCTGGTCAACAAGGAGAAGCTGAACGTCAGCCAGGAGGAGCTCACCGAGCACCTCATGCGCCGCGCGCAGTCCTCCGGCATGTCCCCCGACCAGTTCGCGCAGGCCGTCGTCGAGGGCGGCCAGGTGCCGATGCTCGTCGGTGAGGTCGCCCGCGGCAAGGCCCTCGCGGTCGTCGTCGAGGCCGCCACGGTCAAGGACAGCAACGGCGAGGTCATCGACCTCGACGACGAGGACGAGACCGCCGAGACGGTCGAGGCCGCCGACGCACCGAAGGCCGAGGCCGCCGACGCCGCCGAGACCGAGGGCGACGAGAAGTCCGAGGCCTGAGCCTGCGGCGCCGGCGCGCCGACCGGCTGTGACGGGCCCGAACACGCACGTCCGCGTGTTCGGGCCCGTATGTCGTCACCCGCCGGTGAGCCTGCGCTCACAGCGAACAGTTATCGATGCGGGATGGCGTTGTCCGACCTGCGCGTTAGGGTCCGTAGATACGAGGGCAGGGGAGTCCCTGAAACCGCGCCGGGCCCACACACGGCGCCGATCCCCGCGCCCCAGAAGACGACGCTGAGACGGCCTGAGCCGTCCGACAACGAGCAGGTGGACACGTGACGATCCCGATGCCTTCCGCCGCCGCTGAGCCGACCTTCGGTGGCCTCGGCGACCAGGTCTACAACCGGCTGCTCGGCGAGCGGATCATCTTCCTCGGCCAGCCGGTCGACGACGACATCGCCAACAAGATCACCGCGCAGCTGCTTCTCCTCGCCGCGGACCCGGACAAGGACATCTTCCTCTACATCAACTCCCCGGGCGGCTCGATCTCGGCCGGCTTGGCGATCTACGACACCATGCAGTACATCAAGAACGACGTGGTGACGATCGCGATGGGCCTCGCCGCCTCCATGGGACAGTTCCTGCTGAGCGCCGGCACCCCGGGCAAGCGCTTCGCGCTGCCGAACGCCGAGATCCTCATCCACCAGCCCTCCGCGGGCCTGGCGGGTTCCGCGTCGGACATCAAGATCCACGCCGAGCGGCTGCTGCACACCAAGAAGCGTATGGCGGAGCTCACGGCCTTCCACACCGGCCAGACCGTCGAGCGGATCACCCAGGACTCGGACCGCGACCGCTGGTTCTCCGCCGATGAGGCCAAGGAGTACGGCCTGATCGACGATGTGATGACCTCCGCCGCCGGCGTTCCGGGCGGGGGCGGCACCGGGGCCTGAGCCCCGTACCACTCGCCCCACAGCCCCCAGCCCACTTGATCGCCACCAGGACGGTGAACACCACGATGAACAACTTCCCCGGCAGCGGCCTCCAGCAGGGCGCGGAGTCCGAGTTTTCCGGCGCGCGCGCCGAATCCCGCTACATCGTCCCGCGCTTCGTCGAGCGCACCTCGCAGGGCGTGCGCGAGTACGACCCGTACGCGAAGCTGTTCGAGGAGCGCGTGATCTTCCTCGGCGTGCAGATCGACGACGCCTCGGCCAATGACGTCATGGCGCAGCTGCTGTGCCTGGAGTCGATGGACCCGGACCGGGACATCTCCATCTACATCAACAGCCCCGGTGGTTCGTTCACGGCCCTCACGGCCATCTACGACACGATGCAGTTCGTGAAGCCGGACATCCAGACGGTCTGCATGGGCCAGGCGGCCTCCGCCGCGGCCGTGCTGCTCGCCGCCGGCACGCCCGGCAAGCGGATGGCGCTGCCGAACGCCCGGGTGCTGATCCACCAGCCCTACAGCGAGACCGGCCGTGGCCAGGTCTCCGACCTGGAGATCGCCGCCAACGAGATCCTGCGGATGCGCTCGCAGCTGGAGGACCTCCTGGCCAAGCACTCCTCCACGCCGGTGGAGAAGATCCGTGATGATATCGAGCGTGACAAGATTCTGACCGCAGAGGAATCCCTGGCGTACGGTCTGGTCGACCAGATCGTCTCGACCCGGAAGTCCTCCGTGTCGATCGGCTGACGATCTTCGCAAAGTGAGCCGGAGCGTTGCCCCCTTGGACCGGGTCGGGATCGAGTGAACCGAGTCGGTCCAAGGGGGGCCCGTACGGGGGGCCCGGCAAGGTACCGTCGATAGGCAAGCACCCGGGTCCGTGGAGCAATGCGGATCCCAGGCGAAGGGGAAGCACCTCGTGGCACGCATCGGTGACGGCGGCGACCTGCTCAAGTGCTCATTCTGCGGAAAGAGTCAGAAGCAGGTGAAGAAGCTCATCGCGGGACCTGGTGTGTACATCTGCGACGAGTGCATCGACCTCTGCAACGAAATCATCGAGGAGGAGCTCGCCGAGACCTCCGAGGTGCGGTGGGAGGAGCTCCCCAAGCCGCGGGAGATCTACGAGTTCCTCAACGGCTATGTCGTCGGCCAGGAGCCCGCCAAGAAGGCGCTGTCGGTCGCCGTCTACAACCACTACAAGCGGGTGCAGGCGGGCGAGAACGGCCCCGGCCGCGGCGACGAGGGCATCGAGCTGGCCAAGTCCAACATCCTGCTGCTCGGCCCCACCGGCTCCGGCAAGACCCTGCTCGCGCAGACCCTCGCCCGGATGCTCAACGTCCCCTTCGCGTTCGCCGACGCCACGGCGCTCACCGAGGCCGGCTATGTCGGTGAGGACGTCGAGAACATCCTCCTCAAGCTGATCCAGGCCGCGGACTTCGACATCAAGAAGGCCGAGACCGGCATCATCTACATCGACGAGATCGACAAGGTCGCCCGGAAGAGCGAAAACCCGTCGATCACCCGCGACGTCTCCGGTGAGGGCGTCCAGCAGGCCCTGCTGAAGATCCTGGAGGGCACCACCGCCTCGGTCCCGCCCCAGGGCGGCCGCAAGCACCCCCACCAGGAATTCATCCAGATCGACACCACCAACGTGCTGTTCATCGTGGGCGGTGCCTTCGCCGGTCTGGAGAAGATCATCGAGGCCCGGTCGGGCGCCAAGGGCATCGGCTTCGGCGCCACGATCCGCTCCAAGCGCGAGATCGAGTCCAAGGACCAGCTCCAGGACGTCATGCCGGAGGACCTGGTGAAGTTCGGGATGATCCCGGAGTTCATCGGCCGCCTCCCCGTCCTCACCTCGGTTCACAACCTCGACCGCGAGGCCCTGCTGCAGATCCTGGTCGAGCCGCGCAACGCGCTCGTCAAGCAGTACAAGCGCCTCTTCGAACTCGACGGTGTCGAGCTGGACTTCGACCGCCCGGCCCTGGAGGCCATCGCCGACCAGGCCATCCTGCGCGGCACCGGCGCCCGCGGTCTGCGCGCCATCATGGAAGAGGTCCTCCAGGCGGTGATGTACGAGATCCCGTCCCGCAAGGACGTGGCCCGCGTCGTCATCACCGAGGACGTCGTCCACTCGAACGTGAACCCGACCCTGGTCCCGCGCAACCGCGGCGAGTCGGGGGAGCCGCAGGAGAAGAGCGCCTGAGGCGCGGCCGTAGCCGCTCACCGATACCGAACCGCCCGGCAGCGGGAACGCTGCCGGGCGGTGGTGTGTCTGCTGCGGCGGTCAGGACTGCGCGCGGTTGCAGGCTTCCTCGGCGTGCGACGCCTTGACGCCGAGACGCTCCAAAGGCTGCATGCAAGGCAGGGGCGGGATCGCGCCCCCGATGCCGGTCGCCCAGTCCTCGCAGATCGTGAGCACCTTCTTCCCCACGATGTAGCCCTTGCTGCTCAAGTAGGCCGTGCAGTCCGCGGTGCTGGCCTGGGCCGGAGCGGTGACGACGAGCGGGAGTGCGGCTCCCGCCATCAGCACTCCGGTTGCTGCCGCTATGCGACGGATGGACTTGCGCATGGCAACTCTCCCCCTGAAGTGAAAAAATCTTGGTCGGTCGAGGGGCAAGTTACCAGCGGGGCAGGCCCGTTCGTGGCGCCCGTGAGGCTGTGGCCAGTCTCTGCCGGCGCTTTCGATGCGGTGCCGTGGGGCACGCAGAAGGCGCTCGGCGAGGGTTCCTCGTCGAGCGCCTCGGTGCCTCGATGGGCCGCGTGGGCCGGGGCTACTTCTCCTTGCGGACCTCGTTGCGGACCTTCGCCGTCATGTCCGACAACTGCTCGGCGGTGGGCGCCTTCGCGCTCTCCCCACCGGGCGACGGGGTGGGAATCACGGAGACCGTGCCGATCGCGCTGTTGTCGCCCCAGATGCACATGGAGAAGTTCAGCGACACGTTCATGCCGCCCTGGGCGGCCGAGAGCTTCTGCTCCTTGCACTTCATGACCGCGCCGTCGAAGTCACTCGGTGAGTAGTCGGTCGGCCCGGAGACCGTCTCGATCTTGAGGCCCTGGTTTCCCGAGTTCTTCTTCTGGTCCTCTTCCAGCTTGGCGAACGCCTGGTCCACGGCCGACTCGGGATCGGCGACCTTGCCGTAGACACCCCCCACATTGAGCTGGAGCTTGCCGACGTTGGCGTACTTGCCGCTGACGGCCTTGCTCTCCGTGATCCCCATCGCCTTGGCGTCCTTGTCGTTCGAGACGTCCTTGACGACACCGGCGGGGGAACCGAGGGCCTTGCTGTACTCCCCGTTCAGCAGCTTGTTCGGGAGGGAGATTGTGTAAGGGGCCACGTCGCCGCCCGAGCCGAAGACGAAGTACGCGCCGATGCCGATGGCCGCGACGACCGCGACCGCGCCGGCGATCAGGCCGATCTTCTTGCCGTTGCCGCCGGACTCCGGGGCGCCCTGCGGGATCATGCCGTAGGGGGTCTGCTGGCCGCCGTACGGGGCCTGCTGGCCGTAGCCGGGCTGGGCGGGCTGCTGGGGGTAGCCGTAACCCTGCTGCGGGGCCTGCGGGGCCTGCGGGGCCTGCGGGGCCTGCGGGGGGTAGCCGTAACCCTGCTGTCCGGGCACCTGGCCGCCCTGCTGCGGGTAGCCGTAGCCCGGCTGCGGGGCCGGCGGCTGCTGCGGCTGGCCGTACGGGCCCGGCTGCGGGGGCTGCTGGCCGTACGGGCCGGGAGGCGGCTGGTTGAAGCTCATGGAGCGGTTCCCCTCGTGACAACTGAAGACAGTTGAGTGCTGCGTGTGAAGTTCTGATGTTTATGCGCTGCCGACATCCTGTACGACGCCGCCGACAGCCGTGGCGCCGGGGGCGAAACCGATTCGAAGCCGCGACATCCGCGCCCGTACACTGTCCGTCGTGACCGAGAACACTCAGCAGAGCAACCACAGCGCCCCCGAACTGCCGACTCAGTACACGCCGGCCGAGGTAGAGGGGCCGCTGTACGAGCGCTGGGTAGAGCGGGGCTACTTCGAGGCGGACGAGAAGAGCGACAAGCCGCCGTACACCATCGTCATTCCGCCGCCGAACGTCACCGGCTCCCTGCACCTGGGGCACGCCTTCGAGCACACGCTGATCGACGCGCTCACCCGCCGCAAGCGCATGCAGGGCTACGAGACGCTCTGGCAGCCGGGCATGGACCACGCCGGTATCGCCACCCAGAACGTCGTCGAGCGCGAACTCGCCAAGGAGGGCGTCTCGCGGCACGACCTGGGTCGTGAGGCGTTCGTCGAGCGGGTCTGGCAGTGGAAGAGCGAGTCCGGCGGCCAGATCTCCGGGCAGATGCGCCGGCTCGGCGACGGCGTCGCCTGGTCGCGGGAGCGCTTCACCATGGACGAGGGCCTGACCAAGGCCGTCCAGACGATCTTCAAGCGGCTCTACGACGACGAGCTGATCTACCGCGCCGAGCGCATCATCAACTGGTGCCCGCGCTGTCTGACCGCGATCTCGGACATCGAGGTCGAGTACCAGGACGACGACGGCGAGCTCGTCTCCATCCGGTACGGCGAGGGCGACAACTCCATCGTGGTGGCGACGACCCGCGCCGAGACGATGCTCGGCGACACCGCGGTCGCGGTCCACCCGCAGGACGAGCGCTACGCCCATCTCGTCGGCACCGAGATCGAGTTGCCGCTGACCGGCCGCCGGATCCCGGTCGTCGCCGACGAGCACGTCGACCCGGAGTTCGGCACCGGCGCGGTCAAGGTCACCCCGGCCCACGACCCCAACGACTTCGAGATCGGCCGCCGGCACGACCTGCCCAACCTCGCCGTCCTCGACGAGCGCGGCGTCATCACGGCACACGGCCCCTTCCAGGGCCTGGACCGCTTCGAGGCCCGTTCCGCGATCGTCGGTGCGCTGCGCGCCGACGGCCGGATCGTCGCCGAGAAGCGCCCGTACACCCACTCCGTCGGGCACTGCTCGCGCTGCAAGACCACCATCGAGCCGCGGCTGTCGATGCAGTGGTGGGTCAAGGTCGGCCCGCTGGCGAAGGCCGCGGGGGACGCGGTCCGCGACGGCAAGGTCGCGATCCACCCCAAGGAGATGGAGTCCCGCTACTTCGGCTGGGTCGACAACCTCCACGACTGGTGCATCTCACGGCAGTTGTGGTGGGGCCACCGGATCCCCGTCTGGTACGGCCCGAACGGTGAGGTCGTCTGCGTCGGCCCGGACGACGAGGCACCCACCGGCGAGGGCTGGACCCAGGACACCGACGTCCTGGACACCTGGTTCTCGTCCGGCCTGTGGCCGTTCTCCACCCTCGGCTGGCCCGAACAGACCCCGAGCGTCGAGAAGTTCTATCCGAACTCCGTCCTGGTCACCGGCTACGACATCCTCTTCTTCTGGGTCGCCCGGATGATGATGTTCGGGCTGTACGCGATGGACGGCACCCCGCCGTTCCACACCATCGCGCTGCACGGCATGGTCCGTGACCAGTTCGGCAAGAAGATGTCCAAGTCCTTCGGGAACGCGGTCAATCCGCTGGACTGGATGGATGCCTACGGCTCGGACGCCGTCCGGTTCACGCTGGCGCGCGGGGCGAACCCGGGCGTCGACGTCCCGATCGGCGAGGACTGGGTCCAGGGCTCGCGCAACTTCGCCAACAAGATCTGGAACGCCACCCGCTTCGCGCTGATGAACGGGGCGACGGTCGAGGGCGAACTCCCGCCCGCCGAGCAGCTGTCGGCGACCGACCGGTGGATCCTCTCCCGGCTGAACTCGGTCGTCGCCGAGGTCGACGCGTACTACGACGACTACCAGTTCGCGAAGCTGTCGGACACCCTCTTCCACTTCGCGTGGGACGAGGTCTTCGACTGGTACGTCGAGCTGTCCAAGACCACGTTCCAGGCGGGCGGACCGGCCGCCGAGGTCTCGCGCCGGGTGCTGGGCGAGGTGCTGGACGTCACGCTGCGGCTGCTGCACCCGATCGTGCCGTTCGTCACCGAGACCCTGTGGACGACGCTGACCGGCCGGGAGTCGGTCGTCATCGCCGACTGGCCGAAGGACTCCGGCTTCCGGGACGCGGCTGCCGAGCGGGAGATCGAGACGGTGCAGCAGGTCGTCACCGAGGTCCGGCGCTTCCGCTCCGACCAGGGGCTGCAGCCCGGCCAGAAGGTCCCGGCGCGGCTGGACCTGTCCGGTACGGCGCTGGCGGCGCACGAGGCCGCGATGCGCTCGCTGCTGCGGCTGCAGCCGGCGGGTGACGGCTTCAGCGCGACCGCCTCGCTGCCGGTCGCGGGCGCCACGGTGGCCCTGGATCTCTCCGGAGCCATCGACGTCGAGGCGGAGCGCAAGCGGCTGACGAAGGACCTGGCGGCGGCGGAGAAGGAGAAGGCACAGGCCACCGGCAAGCTCGGCAACGAGGCGTTCCTTGCCAAGGCCCCGGAGAAGGTCGTGGAGAAGATCCGCGGCCGGCTGGAGGCCGCGGAGGCGGACATCGTCCGGATCACGGCGCAGCTGGCGGCCCTGCCCACGGCGTAGCCGCCGGGTCCGTGGGCGGCCCGGGAGCCGAGCCGCCCTCCTGGGGACCGCGCTGCGCAGGCCCCTCGTCCGTACGGGCGGGGGGCCTGCGCCGTCGCCGGCCCCGCCGCCCGCGTTCCCGTACCGGCCAGAGCAGGACGTACGCCGTCGAGACGGCCACGAACGCCAGCCGGAGCAGGCCGCGGGCGGCGTCGTCGGGCACCGCGAAGACGCTGCCGTAGAGGACGAGCAGGCCCAGCCAGCTCCACCAGGGCACCAGCCGGCGCTGGCCGATGACGTCCCAGAGCAGGGTGCCGAGCAGCACGGACGCCGTGTAGTACGTGTAGACGCTCGGGTCGAGGACGATCCGGGCATTGGCCCCCAGCAGCACCACCGCCGCCCAGCGGCCGCGCCAGACGGCGAGGGCGCCCAGCACGAGCCCCAGGGCGGCCTGGGCGGGGCGGTCCCAGCCGGGGGTCTTCGGGTCGCCGACGCCCAGCCAGCGCAGGGCGGACGCCGGCTGGTTGGGGATGGCGAACTGCGCCGCGGCGAAGGAGTGCGAGTCGCCCAGGAAGAACGGCAGCCAGGCGACGGCCACCAGGCCCGCGCACCACAGGCCGGCCCGCAGCCACTTCTCCCGCGGCAGGGCGAGCAGCAGCGGGAGGAAGGCGAGGGCGGTGGGCTTGGAATCCATCGCCAGGGCCAGGCAGACGCCGGTGAGGGCGGCGTCGCCGCGGGTGACGGCGCGGACCGCGAGGGCGGTGAAGAACAGCGCGAGGACGTCGTCGAGATGCCCGAAGCGGACCGCGACCTCGATCCACATGGGGATGAAGGCCAGTCCGGCGATCAGCACGCGCTGGCGCAGCCGCTGGTGGTTGGTGCCGGTGCCCAGGAAGTGGTGCGCGGCGCTGCGGCCGGCCAGCACCAGGATGACCAGGCCGAGCAGCGACATCAGGGCCGCGGCGAGAAACTGCCCGATGACCTCGGGGAACGGGTTGAACAGGCCGGCCGTCAGAAAACTGAGCGGACCCATCTGGAGCTCGGGGTGGTGCGCGTAGAGATTGAGCCCGCCGGTGCCGTGGCCGGAGGGGTCCTGGTAGATCAGTTGGCCGCCGGCGCGCAGATAGTGCCAGGAGAATCCGCCGTGCGGTTCCACGAGGACGAACCACAGCACGGTCCAGGCGGTGAGCAGGATCAAATGCATCCGCTGACTGATTGCCGGCACTCCTCTTCAGCTCCTGCCTTCCCGGTCGGCCGCCGTATTGATCATCCGGGGCTGCCCACAACCCGCCGTGGAAGAGGGGGAAACGCGACGGAACGTTGACCCGTCGGGCGCGCGACGGCCGTTCTCATCGGGCTCTCATGAAGCCGAGGCACGGTGTACCGGAATGCCGGAATACCGACGTTCCGGCCGCATCGCACGTCCCGTACGGAGGAGCCGCGCCCCATGAACAAACCCCTGCGACGGGCCGCGGTCTTCTGTCTGGCGCTGATCCTCGCGCTGATGGGCTGGGCCACCTGGATTCAGGGCGCGAAGGCCAGCGACTACAAGGAGGACCCGCACAATCCGCGGGTGGCGATCGGCAAGTACTCCGCGCCGCTGGGCAACATCCTCGTCGGCGGGGAGCCGGTCACCGGCTCCGCCGCCACGTCCTCGACGCTCAAGTACAAGCGGACCTACAAGGACGGCCCGCTGTATGCGCCGGTGACCGGGTTCAGCTCGCAGATCTACGGCAGCAACCAACTGGAGAGCCTCTACGGCGACCTCCTCGACGGCTCCGACAGCCGGCTGCAGAGCCCTGCCGACGCGCTGACCCGCGACCGGGCCAAGGGCGGCGACGTGGCCACCACCATCGATCCGAAGGTGCAGCAGGCCGGCTACCGGGCGCTGGGCGGCAAGAAGGGCGCGGCCGTCGCCATGGACCCGGCCACCGGGCGGATCCTCGGCATGGTCAGCACGCCGTCGTACGACCCCGGGAAGTTCTCCGGGTCGTCGGCCGCCGACCAGAAGGCGTGGCAGCAGATGTCCGCCGACCCGGACGACCCCCAGGTCAACCGGGCGCTGCGGCAGCCGCTGCCGCCGGGCTCCACCTTCAAGCTGGTGGTCGCCGCGGCCGCGCTGGAGAACGGCCTGTACTCCTCGGTGGACGAGCCCACCGACAGCCCCGACCCGTACACCCTCCCGCACACCCGCACCAAGCTCCCCAACGAGAACGCCTCCGCGCCCTGCAAGAACGCGAACATCCGCACCGCGCTCCAGTACTCCTGCAACACCGTCTTCGCGAAGATGGCCGTCGACCTGGGCAAGGACAAGGTCAAGGCGCAGGCCGAGAAGCTCGGCTTCAACGACGGCAAGGTCGACACCCCGGTACGGGCCGCCAAGAGCGTCTACCCCGGTGACATGGACGAGGCGCAGACCGCGCTGTCCGGGATCGGCCAGTTCGACGACCAGGCCACCCCGCTCCAGATGGCGATGGTCACCGCGGCCATCCAGAACGGCGGCGACCTGAAGACCCCGCAGCTGGTCGACAAGCTGACCGACGGCGGCGGCAACACCGTCCAGGAGAACGGGCCGAAGACGTACCGCAAGGCCATGTCGGGGCGTACCGCCGAGCAGCTGCGGTCGGCGATGCAGACGGTCGTGGACAAGGGCACGGCGTCCGGCGCGAAGATCGACGGACGGACCGTCGGCGCCAAGACCGGTACCGCCCAGCACGGCGTCGACAACAGTGGTACGCCCTACGCCTGGTTCGTCTCGTACGCCGAGGACGGTAAGGGGCACCAGGTGGCGGTGGCCGTGATGGTCGAGGACGGGCACGCCGCCCGCAACGAGGTCTCCGGCAACGGTCTGGCGGCCCCGATCGCGCGGGCCATGATGAAGGCGGCGCTGCCGTAGGGCCTGTCCGGTGGATCGGGGTCCGGCCGGGGGCGGCGCCGGCGTACGCCCGCGGTCCGGGTCCGGGCCGCGCCGCCCGGCACCGGGGGTAACTGCTCGGTATCGGCACAGGCAGCACAGCGCACCGCTGTCAGAGGGGCCTCGTAGACTGGTCGGCGTGAGCGAGCGCCCCGAAAACGACGACCCCGACCCGAACGACGCCTTCGACGAACTGGTCGAGGCGGAGACCGACCGTGACCCCGACCTCGCGGTGATCGAGGCCGGCAGCCGGACCTTGCGTGCCCAGGCCGGGCCGCCGCAGGGGGACGGGATCCCGGCCCGGCCGGCCGACCCCGAGGTCGACCGTGCGCTGCGCGCCGTCGAGGAGGAGCTGGCCGGCCGCTGGGGCGAGACCAAGCTCGACCCCTCGGTGCAGCGCATCGCGGCGCTGCTGGACATCCTCGGTTCGCCCCAGCGGGCGTACCCGTCCATCCACATCACCGGCACCAACGGCAAGACCAGCACCGCCCGGATGATCGAGGCCCTGCTGTCCGCCTTCGATCTGCGCACCGGCCGCTACACCAGCCCGCACGTCCAGTCGATCACCGAGCGGATCAGCCTGGACGCCGCGCCGATCTCCGCCGAGCGCTTCATCGAGACCTACCGCGACATCGCCCCGTATGTGGAGATGGTCGACGGCCAGCAGGAGTACCGCCTGTCGTTCTTCGAGGTGCTGACGGCGATGGCGTACGCCGCCTTCGCGGACACCCCCGTGGACATCGCGGTCGTCGAGGTCGGCATGGGCGGCACCTGGGACGCGACCAACGTGATCGACGGCGATGTCGCCGTCATCACCCCGATCGCGCTGGACCACACCGACCGCCTGGGGGAAACGCCCGAGCAGATCGCCGGCGAGAAGTCCGGGATCATCAAGAAGGACGCCACGGTCGTGCTGGCCCAGCAGCCGGTGGACGCGGCGTCGGTGATGCTCAAGCGCGCGGTCGAGGTGGACGCCACGGTCGCCCGGGAGGGCATGGAGTTCGGGGTCACCTCCCGTGAGGTCGCGGTCGGCGGCCAGATGCTGACCCTGCGCGGGCTGGGCGGCGAGTATCCGGAGATCTTCCTTCCGCTGTACGGCGCCCACCAGGCGCACAACGCCGCGGTGGCGCTCGCCGCGGTCGAGGCGTTCTTCGGCGTCGGGTCGGAACACGCCCGCACCCTCGACATCGACACCATCCGCTCCGCGTTCGCCGCCGTGACCTCGCCGGGCCGGATGGAGGTCGTGCGGCGCAGCCCCACGGTCGTGCTGGACGCGGCGCACAATCCGGCCGGTGCGCGGGCGGCCGCCGAGGCGGTCACCGAGGCCTTCGGGTTCAGCCGGCTGGTGGGCGTCGTCGGTGCCAGTTCGGACAAGGACGTACGGGGCTTCCTGGAGGCGTTCGAGCCGATCTTCGCCGAGATCGTGGTGACGCGTAATTCCAGCCAACGTGCGATGGATCCGGACGAGCTGGCGGCCGTGGCGGTCGAGGTCTTCGGCGCCGAGCGGGTCCAGGTCGAGCCGCGGCTCGACGACGCGCTGGAGGCGGCGATCACCCTCGCCGAGGAGGAGGGCGAGTTCTCCGGCGCGGGTGTGCTGGTGACCGGCTCGGTGATCACGGTCGGCGAGGCCCGGCTGCTGATGGGAAGGGGCTGACCGTGCGCACGCTGTGTGCCAGCACCCTGATCGGTGAATTCTTCGTGATCGGTTTCGCCGGGCTGGTGGCGATGCAGATGTCCGCCCTCCCGACGGCCACGATCTGGACGGTCAGCGGGATCGCCATGCTGCTGAGCGTCCTGCTGTGCGGGATGCTGACCCGTCCGGGTGGTGTCCAGCTCGGCTGGCTGCTGCAGTTCGCCCTGATCGCCAGCGGCTTCGTGGTCCCGACGATGTTCTTTCTCGGCGCGGTCTTCGCGGCCCTGTGGTGGGCGTCGGTCCACTTCGGCCGCAAGATCGACGAGGCGAAGGCCCGTTGGGCGGCCGAGGCGCCGACGGCGGGCTGACCCTCCGGCGGTGCGGCGAGGTCACGTCCGCACGGGCGTGATCCGCCGCGCGAGCCTGCCGGGTGGGCGGGTGAAGGCCGGTGGCGGCGCCCCTGTAGCCTCAGTGCACCCGCTGACCATTGTTCATATCCAGGGAGTCCCTCCGTGAGCCAGCGCACCCTCGTCCTCCTCAAGCCCGACGCCGTCCAGCGCGGTCTGATCGGCGAGATTCTCGGCCGGATCGAGCGGAAGGCCGGCTGGACGATCAGCGCGCTGGAGATGCGGACCCTCGACCGGGCCCTCCTCGAACAGCACTACGCCGAGCACGTCGGCCGCCCGTTCTACGAGCCGCTGGTCGCGTTCATGTCCTCCGGCCCGGTGGTCTCGCTGGTCGTCGAGGGCGAGCGGGTGATCGAGGGCGTGCGGGCGCTGGCCGGTCCGACTGACCCGATTGCCGCGCCGAGTGGGTCCATTCGTGGGGACTTCGGAACGATCACCCGGGAGAATCTGATCCATGCCTCGGATTCCGAAGAGTCCGCCGAGCGTGAGATCAAGATTTTCTTCCCCGGGATTTCCTGACGTATCGTCAGCTGTACACCCCTCGTGACCAGGGGCGACCGAGAAAATCATCGGTCGCCCTTTGGTGTATACGACACGATCGGGGGAACGCATCACCGCGACACGACGTCACCATTGAGGGGGCCGGGTACGTGTACGGCTGACAATGGCGGAACAGCCTCCCGACGTGTTCGAGTGGGCGCACTACGAACTACCATGGAGGCTTCCGCGCCTCGCAGCGCATCACCTCCTGCCGACCTCCAGTAAGCATTCGCTCCAGTTGGGAAGGCCAGACGTATCCTCATGGGGAACAACATGTCGTTCATCGGCCGTGACATGGCTGTCGACCTCGGGACCGCCAACACGCTGGTGTACGTCAGGGGCCGCGGAATCGTTCTCAACGAGCCGTCGGTCGTGGCCATCAACACCAACACCGGCGGCATTCTCGCGGTGGGTGCTGAGGCGAAGAAGATGATCGGGCGCACGCCCGGCAACATCGTCGCCGTACGGCCCCTGAAAGACGGCGTGATCGCCGATTTCGAGATCACCGAGCGGATGCTCCGCTACTTCATCCTCAAGATCCACAAGCGGCGCTATCTGGCCCGCCCCCGGGTCGTGGTGTGTGTGCCCTCCGGCATCACCGGAGTCGAACGCCGTGCGGTCATCGAGGCCTCGACCCAGGCCGGCGCGCGCCAGGTGCACATCATCGAGGAGCCGATGGCCGCCGCGATCGGATCCGGTCTGCCGGTCCACGAGGCCACCGGCAACATGGTCGTGGACATCGGCGGCGGTACGACCGAGGTCGCGGTCATCTCGCTCGGCGGCATCGTCACCGCCCAGTCCATCCGGGTGGCCGGCGATGAGCTCGACAACGCGATCATCCAGCACATCAAGAAGGAGTACAGCCTTCTGCTGGGCGAGCGCACCGCCGAGAGCATCAAGATCACCATCGGTTCGGCGTACGACCTCGAACAGGACGAGCACACCGAGATCCGCGGCCGTGACCTGGTCTCCGGCCTCCCGAAGACCGTCGTGATCTCGGCCGCCGAGGTCCGCAAGGCCATCGAGGAGCCGGTCAACTCCATCGTCGACGCGGTCAAGACGACCCTCGACAAGTGCCCGCCGGAGCTGTCCGGTGACGTCATGGACCGCGGCATCGTGCTCACCGGAGGCGGCGCCCTGCTCCGCGGCCTCGACGAGCGGCTGCGCCGCGAGACCGGTATGCCCATCCACATCGCCGAGGACCCGCTCGACTCCGTCGCGTTGGGCTCCGGCAAGTGCGTCGAGGAGTTCGAGGCGCTCCAGCAGGTCCTCGACTCCCAGCCGCGCAGGTAACAACCGCCCGCCCCGACCCGACCCGACCCGCGGCCGTCTCGGCGTCCGCGGCGGCCGGGCCGTACGGCGACAGCGGCCGATCCGTCCGCCGGATCGCTGATATACAGGCACACATCCCGACAGACACGACGCCTGACGCTTCACCATCCGGCGCCGTCACATCAGGCACAACGCTCAACTCCCGAACGAGACCGGCGGGGCCCGCAGCCGGCCGGTCCTACGAGGAAGGACACGGCCGCCGCACGTGAGGGACACACGAGAGAGCCGGCTGCTGCTGGTGCTGCTGGTCGCGATCGCGTTCGCGCTGATCACGGTCGATATCCGCGGCGGCGAACAGTCCCCGCTCGATGGTGCCCGGCACGCCGCCGCCTCCGCCTTCGGGCCGGTCGAAAACGGTGTCGCCCGCGCCGTCGACCCGGTCGGCAACGCCGTCGGCGCCGTACGCGACTCCGGGCGGCGGCACGACCGGATCAGCACGCTGGAGCACGAGAATGAGGCGCTGAAGGCCAAGCTCGGCTCCTCCGACCGCAACCGCAGCCGCGCCGCCGAGCTCGACAAGATCCTCAAGACCGCGGGCACCGGTCAGTACGCCATCAAGGGCGCCCAGGTCATCGCCATCGGCTCGGCCCAGGGCTTCTCCTGGACCATCACCATCGACGCCGGCAGCCGCGACGGCATCGCCCGCGACATGACCGTGCTCAACGGCGACGGCCTGGTCGGCCGGGTCACCACGGTCGGCCCCAGCACCTCCACCGTGCTGCTGGCCGCCGACCCCGACTTCACCGTCGGCACCCGCATGGAGAAGACCAACGAGATCGGCTTCGCCAACGGGCAGGGCGTCCGCTCGCTGCGGGTGCAGCTCCTCAACGGCCGGGCCAACATCAAGAAGGGCGACCGGCTGGTCACCTTCGGGTCCAGCAAGGACAAGCCGTTCGTGCCCGGCGTTCCGGTCGGCAAGGTCGTCCGGGTCGAGCCGTTCAACGGCGATCTGACCCGCACCCTCCAGGTCCGGCCGTACGTCGCCTTCTCCCAGCTCGACATCGTCGGCGTCGTGGTCCAGCCGCCCCGCGAGGACCCGCGCGACACCGTGCTGCCGCCCCGGCCCGCCAAGCCCAAGCCGACGCCGACGGTCACCGTCACGGCCTCCCCCTCCGCGAGCGCTTCTCCCAGGAGCTGACCGATGCGCATCAACCGGATCCTGCTCTCGGCCCCGCTGGTGGTCGTCGCCCTCGTCGTCCAGGTCACCATCCTGGCCCGGCTCCAACTGCCCGGCGCGGTACCGGACCTGCTGCTGCTCGTGGTGGTCGGCCTGGCGCTGGTCTACGGCCACGTCGGCGGCGCACTCGTCGGCTTCTTCGCCGGGCTGCTGGCCGACCTCGCCCCGCCGTCCGACCACGCCATCGGCCGCTATGCACTCGTGCTCTGCGTCATCGGCTACGCCGCGGGCCTGACCAGACCGGACTCCGGCCGGCACCGCTCGGCGACGCTGCCGCTGCTCGTCGTCATCGGGGCGGCCATCGGCTCGACGCTGATGTACGCCGGCGTCGGCGCGCTGGTCGGCGACACCGCCGCCCGGCACGTCGGCATCGTCGGTCTGCTGCTCAGCGCCACCCTCTACGACCTGCTGCTGGCCCCCTTCACCGTCCCGCTGGTGATGGCGCTGGCGCGCCGCACGGACAGCGATCTGCTGGCCGGCGACGGCTCCGGCAGCTCGGGCGGCTCCGCCGGCGACCTCGGGTACGGCTGGCTCACCACCGGCACCGGCCTCAAGGCCAGCCGCGGCGCCATGAAGTCCCTGCGCGCCGGGGCCCGCATCGGCAGCCAGCGCGGCAGTCTGCTCGGCAAGTCCGCCCGCGACAAGGTGGGCCGCATCAAGGGGGTCAAGCGACTGTGACGCCCGCCCGTCTCCTTCCGACCACCACCTCTCATGGAGGCGCCGCGCGCCATGAGTAATCTCCCGGAAACCCGGACCTCCCGGGTCACCGTCCGGCTCATCGCGATCCAGATCCTGGTCTTCTCCCTGCTGGTCACCCTCGGCGGCCGGCTCTGGTATCTGCAGATCCGCAATGGCCAGGAGTACGCCGACGAGGCCAAGAGCAACCACGTCCAGCAGGTCGTCGAGCCCGCCACCCGCGGCTCCATCCTCGACGCCCGCGGGGTGCCGCTGGCCGACAACCAGACCCGTTTGGTCGTCTCCGCGAGCCGCACCGACCTGCTGAAGATGAAGGACGACGGGAAGGCCGTGCTCGGCCGGCTCGCCAGGGTGCTCGGGATGTCCGAGAAGGAGATCCGCAACAAGGTCCGGCTGTGCGACTCCAAGACGCCGCAGCCCTGCTGGAACGGCTCGCCCTACCAGCCGATCCCGATCACCGACGAGGCCACCACCCAGCAGGCGCTCCAGATCCGGGAGCGCTCCGAGGACTTCCCCGGCATCAGCGCCGAGCCCACCGCCGTCCGCCGCTACGCCGCCCCCGGCAACGCCAACACCGCCCAGGTGCTGGGCTATCTCTCGCCGGTCACCGACGCCGAGATCAACAAGGCCAAGGACACCCGCTCGCCGCTGCTGCGCTCCGACCAGATCGGCCGGTCCGGTCTGGAGCGCACGTACGACAACGCGCTGCGCGGCAAGGCCGCCGTCACCCGCTACGAGGTCGACAACCTCGGCCGGGTCATCGGCCAGGCCAACAGCGAGAAGGGCCGGGCCGGGGCCAGCGTCGTCACCAGCGTCGACGCCCGTGTGCAGGCCGTAGCGGAAAAGCAGCTGGACCAGGCCATAAAGGACGCCCGCAAGAACTTCGACAAGAACACCGGCACCAACTACAAGGCCGACTCGGGTGCCGTGGTCGTCATGGAGGCGAAGACCGGCCGGGTGGTGGCGATGGCCTCCAACCCCAGCTACGACCCCAACGCCTGGGTCGGCGGGATCTCCGGCAAGGACTACGCCCACCTCACCGGCAAGGACTCCAACTACCCGCTGCTGAACCGCGCGATCCAGGGACAGGCCGCCCCCGGCTCGATCTTCAAGGTCATCTCGACCTCGGCCGCGGTCAACGCGGGCTACGACTTCAACGGCCACTACCCCTGCACCAGCTCGTACAGCATCGGCGGCCAGGTCTTCAAGAACTTCGAGGGCGAGGGCCACGGCGACATCAGCCTGGGCCGGGCGCTGGAGGTCTCCTGCGACACCGTCTTCTACCGGCTCTCGCACGAGGAGTGGAAGAAGGACGGCGGCGACAAGCCCAAGAAGGACCCCAACGACTGGTTCTACAAGACCGCCCACCAGTTCGGCCTCGGCAAGGAGACCGGGATCGACCTCCCCAACGAGGTCAGGGGCCGGGTCCCGGACCGCAAGTGGAAGAACGCGTTCTGGCGGGCCAACAAGGCCGGCTGGTGCGAGCAGGCCAAGGCCTGGCCGAAGAAGAAGGACTTCGGCACCAAGCTCGCCCGTGAGGGCTGCCTGGAGGGCATGAAGCTGCACGCCTACGACTCGATCAACTACGCCATCGGCCAGGGCGACACCCTCGTCACCCCGATCCAGATGGCGACCATCTACGGCGCGATCGCCAACGGCGGCACGCTCTACGACCCGACCGTCGGCAAGGCCATCGTCAGCCCCGACGGCAAGCACATCCAGCGGATCCAGCCGCACTCGCACGGCAAGCTGCCGGTGTCGAAGAAGACCCTCGGGCAGATGGACGGCGCCCTCGCCGGCGTCGCCACCCGGGGTACCGCCGCCTGGCGGTTCGGCGGCTGGCCGCAGGACAAGATCCCGATGCACGCCAAGACCGGTACGGCCGAGGTCTACGGCAAGCAGACCACCTCGTGGTTCGCGACGTACACCAAGGACTACACGATCGTCATGACCATCTCCCAGGGTGGTACGGGTTCCGGCGCCTCCGGCCCCGCCGTGCGCAACATCTACAACGCGCTCTACGGGGTCGACGAGAAGGGCGGGATCGACCCGAAGGCCGCCCTGCTCCCGCGGCCGGAGGCCAGGCTGCCCAAGATCGAGGGTGATGGCTCCATCGAGGCCCAGCCCATCAAGCCGTACGCCCCGCCGTCGCCGTCGCCGTCCGCATCGGAGAGCCCACGATGACGTCCAGCCACACCTCCCGGGCGTTCTCGATCCGGCGCTACACCCCCGAGCTCGGCACCTGGGGCAAGCTGACGGCGCGTGACTCGGTGGTGCGCAAGCTGGACTGGCTGCTGCTGCTGTCCTGTCTGGCGCTGTCGCTCATGGGCTCGGTGCTGGTCTTCTCCGCCACCCGCAACCGCACCAGGCTCAACCACGACGACGAGTACTTCTTCTTCCTGCACCATCTCCTCAACACCGGCATCGGCCTGGCGCTGGCCGCCGGCACGATCTGGCTCGGCCACCGCACCCTGCGCGGCGCGATCCCGATCCTGTACGCCCTGTCGGTCGTGCTGGCGCTGCTGGTGCTGACCCCTCTGGGCGCGACCATCAACGGCTCGCGCTCCTGGCTGGCGATCCCCGGCGGATTCTCGCTCCAGCCCGCCGAGTTCGCGAAGATCACCATCACCCTCGGTATGGCGATGATCCTGGCCTCCCGGGTCGACGCGGGCGACCGCCCGCACCCCGACCACCGCACCGTCGTCCAGGCCCTCGGCCTGGCCGCCGTGCCGGTCGCCGTCATCCTGCTGATGCCGGACCTCGGTTCGGTCATGGTGCTCGGCGCCGTCATCCTCGGTGTCCTGCTCGCCTCGGGCGCCTCCAACCGCTGGATCCTGGGGCTGGTCGGCACGGGCGTCGTCGGCTGCGTGGCCATCTGGCAGCTCGGTCTGCTCGACGACTACCAGATCGCCCGCTTCGCCGCGTTCGCCAACCCGAGCCTCGACCCGGCCGGTGTCGGCTACAACACCAACCAGGCCCGGATCGCGATCGGCGGCGGCGGGCTGACCGGCTCCGGCCTGTTCCACGGCAGCCAGACCACCGGCCAGTTCGTCCCCGAGCAGCAGACCGACTTCATCTTCACCGTCGCCGGTGAGGAACTCGGCTTCCTGGGCGCGGGCCTGATCATCGTCCTGCTCGGCATCGTGCTGTGGCGCGCCTGCCGGATCGCCCGCGAGTCCACCGAGCTCTACGGCACCATCGCCGCCGCCGGCATCATCGCGTGGTTTGCCTTCCAGTCCTTCGAGAACATCGGCATGACGCTCGGCATCATGCCCGTCACCGGCCTCCCGCTGCCGTTCGTCTCCTACGGCGGCACCTCCATGTTCGCGGTCTGGATCGCGATAGGGCTGCTGCAGTCGATCCGCGTCCAGCGGCCGCTGTCGGCCTCCCGCTGAGCGCCGTCACGGCCCGAGATACAGCTCGAACCACAGGGCGGTGGCCCGCGGCCCCTCGCACGGCGTCGTCCCCCAGGCGTCGGCGAGGTGGCCGGCCAGCAGCAACCCGTGATCGGCTCCCTGCTCACCCTCCGGCGGGGCCGGGCGCGGAATGCGGACCGGCGCCGTGTCATGGACGCTGATCCGCAGGCCGTGCCCGGCGGTCAGGATCCGCAGCAGGATGTCCGCGGACCGCGGGGTGTGCAGATGGCAGCGGGTCACCGCCTCCGAGGTGAGCAGCACCGCGGTGTCGAGGAGCGGGCCGAGGCGGGTGGGGCGCAGCACCGCACGGACGAAGTCGCGGGCGGTCTTCGGGGCGGTCGGTTCGCTCGGTGTGGTCAGGAGATACGGGCGGGCACCCGCCGAGACGTGGAGGGGTGCCCGGGTGACGGGGGCGGCTTGGGGGTACACGGGTGTCTCCCTCCCCGAAGGGGTCGAGTGCGTGGCCGGTGCCACTCTGCGTGTCCGACTCGTCACACACAGTAAGTCACTGCCTGCGGTGCGTGCTACCCGCCCGAGCGGATACCGGCCACCGGGCGGCGGTTTCGGCGCTCCGATGGGTGGTCCTGGGCGGGCCGGGATGACTACATTCGAGGCATGGCGGACACCGTGCGGGAGATCGAGCGGAAGTACGAGGCCGACCAGTCCACGCGGCTGCCCGACCTGGCCGGGGTCGACGCGATTGCCACCGTGGCGGAGGCGGGCACCGAGGACCTGGACGCCGTCTACTACGACACCGCCGGCCTGTGCCTGGCCGCGGAGGGCATCACCCTGCGCAGGCGCACCGGCGGCAAGGACGCGGGCTGGCATCTGAAGCTGCCGGTCGCGCCCGGCGTGCGGGACGAGGTACGAGCCCCGCTGTCCGACACCCCGCCCCCGGAACTCACCGCGCTCCTGCGCTCCCGGCTGCTGGACCGCGAGCTGGTCCCCGTCGTACGGCTGCGCACCCACCGCACCGTCCAGGTGCTGCGGGACGCCCAGGGCGCGCCGCTCGCGGAGATCGCGGTGGACGCGGTGCGCGCGCGGCGGGCCGCGGCGCCCGAGGGGCCCCGGAAGGCGAAATCGGCGCCGGCCAAGGCCCGGTGGCACGAGATCGAGGTCGAGCTCGCCGGTGACGGCGCCCCCGGGCTGCTGGACGCGGTCGGCCGGGAGCTGACCGCGGCGGGGGTGCGCCCCGCCTCCGCCGCCTCGAAGCTGGCGCGGGCGCTGGCCGAGACGGGCCTGCGGCGCGAGGCGCCGGCAGGGCACGACGGTCACGGGCCGGACGGGCGCCCCGCCCACGGCTCCGGCAAGGGCTCCGGGAAGCGCGGGGCCGCGGGCTCCGGGAAGGGCGGCGACACCGCCGGCGACGTCGTCCTGCGCTATGCCCGCGAGCAGGTGCGGACGATCATCGAGCTGGATCCGGCGGTACGCCGCGATCTGCCCGACTCGGTCCACCAGATGAGGGTCGCCACCCGCCGGCTGCGCAGCGCCTTCCGCTCGTACACCAAGGTGCTCGACCGCGGCGTCACCCTGCCCATCGGCACCGAACTCAAGTGGCTGGCCGCGGAGTTGGGCGTGGAACGCGACCGGGAGGTACTCACCGAACGGCTGCGGGCCGGGCTCGCCGGGGTGCCCCGGGAGCTGCGGCTCGGCCCCGTGGACGCCCGGCTGCGCATCTGGTCCGAGCGGCGCCGGGCCGGCGCGCGCGAACACCTGCTGGCCGTCTTGGACGGGCCCCGCTACCTCTCCCTGCTGAAGACGCTGCACGCGCTCCTGGAGGCACCGCCGCTGCGCCCGGCCGCCGCCCGCCCGGCGCCCGAGGTGGTCGCCCGGGCCGTGCTGAAGGACTACCGGCGGCTGGCCGGCCGCGTGGAGGCCGCGCTGGCCGCCCCGGCCGGACAGGCGCGGGACGAGGCGCTGCATGGCGCCCGCAAGGCCGCCAAGCGGGCCCGGTACGCGGCCGAGGCGGCCCGCCCCGCGCTCGGCCGCCCGGCGAAGAAGTTCGCCCGGCGCGTCAAGCGGGTGCAGCAGCTGCTCGGCGACCACCAGGACAGCGTCGTGGCCCGCGCCGCACTGCGCGAGCTGGCGACCCAGGCCCAGCAGGCCGGCGAGGGCGGCTTCACCTTCGGCCTGCTCCATGGGCGCGAGGAGGCCCTGGCGGCGGACCGGGAACGGGCGCTGCCGGACGTGTGGCGGAAGGCATCGCGCCGTAAGCACCGGGCCGCGCTCCGGCCGTGACCTGTGTTCCCCGCCACCGCGGGGGTCTCCGGTCGCCGTGCTGGGGGGTGGCTCCGAGCGGTTACGCTTGAGAGTCGCCCCTGCCAGCTCACGAAGGTTCCAGATGTCTGCCGAGTCGGTCTTCCCGCAGCTCGAGGCCCTGCTCCCGCATGTGCAGAAGCCCATTCAGTATGTCGGCGGTGAGCTGAACTCCACCGTCAAGGACTGGGACTCCTGCGACGTCCGCTGGTCGCTCATGTACCCGGACGCGTACGAGGTCGGTCTGCCCAACCAGGGCGTCATGATCCTCTACGAGGTCCTCAACGAGCGCGAGGGCGTGCTGGCCGAGCGCACCTACAGCGTGTGGCCGGACCTCGAAGCCCTGATGCGTGAGCACCACGTCCCGCAGTTCACGGTCGACGCGCACCGCCCCGTCGGCGCCTTCGACGTCCTGGGTGTCTCCTTCTCGACCGAGCTGGGCTACACCAACCTCCTCACGGCGCTGGACCTGGCCGGCATCCCGATGGAGGCCAAGGACCGCACGGAGGACCACCCGATCGTCCTCGCCGGCGGCCACGCGGCCTTCAACCCGGAACCGATCGCGGACTTCCTGGACTGCGCGGTCGTGGGCGACGGCGAGCAGGCGGTGCTGGAGATCACCGAGATCATCCGTGCCTGGAAGCAGGAGGACCGCCCCGGCGGGCGCGACGAGCTGCTGCTCCGCCTCGCCAAGACCGGCAGCGTCTACGTCCCCAAGTTCTACGACGTCGAGTACCTGGCCGACGGGCGGATCTCCCGCGTCGTGCCGAACCGCTCCGGCGTGCCGTGGCGGGTGTCCAAGCACACCGTCATGGACCTGGACGAGTGGCCCTACCCCAAGCAGCCGCTCGTCCCCCTGGCCGAGACCGTCCATGAGCGGATGTCGGTCGAGATCTTCCGCGGCTGCACCCGCGGCTGCCGCTTCTGCCAGGCCGGCATGATCACGCGCCCCGTACGGGAGCGAAGCATCACCGGCATCGGCGAGATGGTGGACAAGGGCCTGAAGGCCACGGGATTCGAGGAGGTCGGCCTGTTGTCGCTGTCCTCCGCGGACCACACCGAGATCGGCGACATCGCGAAGGGCCTCGCCGACCGGTACGAGGAAGACAAGATCGGCCTGTCGCTGCCGTCGACCCGGGTCGACGCCTTCAACGTCGATCTTGCCAACGAGCTGACGCGCAACGGCCGTCGCTCGGGCCTGACCTTCGCGCCCGAGGGCGGCTCGGAGCGGATGCGCAAGGTCATCAACAAGATGGTCTCCGAAGAGGACCTGATCCGGACCGTCTCCACCGCCTACGGCAATGGCTGGCGGCAGGTGAAGCTGTACTTCATGTGCGGTCTGCCGACCGAGACCGACGAGGACGTCCTGCAGATCGGCGACATGGCGGTCAACGTCATCGCCGAGGGCCGCAAGGTCTCCGGGCAGAACGACATCCGCTGCACGGTCTCCATCGGCGGCTTCGTACCCAAGCCGCACACCCCGTTCCAGTGGGCGCCGCAGCTGTCGGCGGAGGAGACCGACGCCCGGCTCGAAAAGCTCCGCGACAAGATCCGCGGTGACAAGAAGTACGGCCGCTCCATCGGCTTCCGCTACCACGACGGCAAGCCCGGCATCGTCGAGGGCCTGCTCTCGCGCGGCGACCGCCGCGTCGGCTCGGTCATCCGCGCCGTCTACGAGGGCGGCGGCCGCTTCGACGGCTGGCGCGAGCACTTCTCCTACGACCGCTGGATGAAGGCCGCGGAGGAGACACTGCCCGCGTTCGGCGTGGACGTCGCCTGGTACACCACCCGCGAGCGCGAGTACGAGGAGGTCCTGCCCTGGGACCACCTGGACTCCGGTCTCGACAAGGACTGGCTCTGGGAGGACTGGCAGGACGCCCTCGACGAGACCGAGGTCGAGGACTGCCGCTGGACCCCGTGCTTCGACTGCGGCGTGTGCCCGCAGCTGGACCTCGACATCCAGATCGGCCCCACCGGCAAGAAGCTGCTGCCGCTGACCGTCGTCAAGTAGCCCCTGCCGTACGCCCCTTCGGCCCGGCCCGCGCACCCCGCGTGGCCGGGCCGTCGCGTGCTCGGGCACCATGAGCCGATGGCAGAACCACAGCTCATCGCCCCCACCGTCGAGGTCCACGCCTCCTTCCTCGCCGCGATGGAGGAATTCCGCGCCGACGGCGCGGAGGCCGTACCGCACTCCAACCTGGCCGGCGAGCTGCGGACTTGGGCCACCCGCTGGCGCAGCGCCGAGGGGTTCGCCGCGTACGTGGAGCTGACCGGCGGGGTCGCGAGGGACGAGCGCGCGGACGGCGTGGTCGCGAAGTCCACCCGGTGGTGGGTGGCGGACGGCAGCTACCTCGGCCGGGTCACCTTCCGGCACGGCCTCACCCCCTCGCTCCTCGATTACGGCGGCCACATCGGCTACGCCGTACGTCCCGGCGCCCGTCGCCGCGGTCATGCCACCGCGATGCTGCGCGCCGCGCTGCCGGTCGCCCACCACGAACTGGGCATCGACCCGGTGCTGGTGACCTGCGACGACACCAACATCGGCTCACGTAAGGTCATCGAGGCCTGCGGCGGGGTCCTGGAGGACCAGCGGGCGGAGAAGCTGCGCTACTGGATCCACGCGGCGGCCCCCGCCGCCGGGCAGGAATCGCACCGGCGCGGCTGACGCGCCGAAGCACCAGGGGGAGAGACGGATGGAGCCCATCGGCAGCGAACGGGGGCCGGCCCGGTACGAGCCGGGCGAAGGCTGTGTGACCACGGTGGTCCGGGTACCGGTGCGGATCGTGGTGCTCGTCCTCGTGGTGCCGGTGCGGCTGGTGTGGGACGTGCTGACCGCAGCGGCCAGGGCCGTCCACCGGTCCGCGCTGTCTCCGCTCGGCCGCGGCCTGGCCCGGCTCTGGCCCACCCTGGTCGTGCGTCCGCTGGCCTGGGTCCGGCACACCCTCGTCGTCGCCCCGCTCAGGTGGCTCTGGCGCACGCTCGTCGTCGCGCCGGCGGCCTGGCTGTGGCGGTGGGTGCTGGCGCCGGCCGGCCGGGGGATCGGCGCGGTCGTGGGGTGGCTGGTGCGGTATCTGGTCGTGGTGCCCGCCCGGTGGCTCGGCACCTACGTGCTGGCGCCGCTCGGGCGCGGTCTCGCCTGGCTGCTGCGGGGCCTCGGCGCGGTGCTCGGCGCGCTCGTCCGGTGGAGCGTGGTCGTGCCGGCGGCCGCCCTGTGGCGGTATGTGCTGGGACCGGCCGGGCGGGCGCTGGCCGCCGTGGTGACGGTGCTCGCCCGGGAAATCGGGGCGGCGCTGGGGCACTGCTGGCGGACCGCCGGGATCGTGTCCCGGGCCCTCGGCCGGTTCCTGGCCGCGGTGCTGCGGTGGACCCTCGTCGAACCGGTCCGCTGGGTGTACCGCACGGTGCTCACGCCGGTGGGGCAGGTGATCCGGGACGGCCTGTGGCGGCCGGTGCGGCAGGCGCTGCGGACCGCGCGCGCGACCGTGCGGCAGACCCGCCGGGAGATCGGGCGGGCCCTGTTCGGGGCGTCCCGGGAGCCGCGGCCGGCGAGGGCCGTGGTGCCCCGGCGGGAACCAGGGGGTTCCGGGGCACGTACTCTAGGTGAGACGTCCGGGCGCGACGTGTCCCCGCCCGCGCGGGGGTGATCCGGACCGGGCGACGCTGGACGGCGTCCTCCGGGCCGTCCCCGTACGGACGGGGGTGGCGTCCAGCAGCGCCCTCACACAAGGAGAAGTAACACTGGGCAAGCGACAGCCCGAAGGCCCGCCGCCCGCACCGGCGGTGCAGCGCATCCGACTGCGCTACACCAAGCGCGGCCGCCTCCGGTTCACCAGCCACCGCGACTTCCAGCGCGCTTTCGAGCGGGCGCTGCGCCGCGCCGAGGTCCCCATGGCCTATTCGGCGGGCTTCACCCCGCACCCCAAGGTGTCGTACGCCAACGCCGCCCCGACCGGCACGGGCAGCGAGGCCGAGTACCTGGAGATCCAGCTCGCCGAGCGCCGCGATCCGGCCACGCTTCGCGAACTGCTCGACACCTCGCTCCCGGACGGGCTCGATGTGATCGACGCCGTCGAGGCGCGCACCTCCGGCCTGGCCGACCGGCTGGAGGCCTCGGTGTGGGAGATCCGGCTCGACGGGGTCGCCGCCGAGGAGGCCGGGCGCGCCGTCGAGGCGTTCCTCGCCGCCGACGAGGTGCAGGTCGAGCGCCGCACCAAGAGCGGCATGCGGACCTTCGACGCACGGGCCGCGGTGACGCGGCTGGAGGCCGCCGGTTCCGTGGACGATAGGCCCGACGGCAAAGCCTGTGCGATACTGCGGCTGGTTGTTCGGCATCTGACACCTGCCGTGCGACCCGACGACGTCCTGTCCGGCCTCCGAGCTACGGCCGACCTGGCGCCGCCGGTCCCCGCTGCGGTGACCAGGCTGGCGCAGGGGCTGCTCGATGAGGAGACCGGCGCGGTGACCGACCCGCTAGCGCCCGACCGCGACGCTGCCACGGCCGCCCCACCCACGGCCGCCGGGCTGAGTGCCGCGAAGGCGACGAGTGGGGTCTCCCCGGCAGCCGGGGAAGGTACTGCGTAGGACCGCCGTCGTCGCGTCGCCGATCAGCCAGGGAGCCACCCCGGTCCGGCAGACGCACTGACCAGGAGACTTTCGCCGGTCCCCGCCCCAAGGGAGCCGGCGAGCGAGACGACAGCTCCCGTGCGGCGCCCACGCCCCGGACAGCGGGACCGCGCTCATCACGCGGACCGCGACCGGAATCAGGCGCGGCGCCCGGGAGCGTGACGGGAGAACCGCCCGCATGCTCGAGCCCATTGAGCCCACCCGTTCCACGAATTCCCGGAACGGTGGCGCCGACGACAACCATTCACCCAGCGACACCCTGCCGCCCCGGCGCCGTGCCGCCTCCCGGCCGGCCGGTCCGCCCACGGGCGCCGGCGCCGCCGAGGCCGCGGTGGTGAGCACCACCGCCTCCGCCGGGCCCGGCGCGGCCCTCGCCGAGGAGACCACGGCTTCCGCGGTCACCAGCGGCGACGAGGCCAAGCCCGCCCGTACCCGCCGCCGGGCGACCCGTAAGGTCACCTCCCCGGCCGGGACCCCGCAGCCGGCGTCCGGCGAGCCCGCCGCGGCTCCGGCCGAGCCGGCCGCCGCCGAAACCCCCGCGGCCGAGACGCCCGCCGAGACGCCGCAGGCCGAGGAGGCACCGCGCCGCGGCCGCCGCCGGGCGACCCGTAAGGTCACGGCCCCCGCCGGTACCCCGCAGACCGAGGCCGCCGCGGAGCCGGTGGCCGCCGAGGCGCCCGCGCCCGCCGAAGCCGCCGCGGAGGCCGCCCCGGCCGCCGCCCAGGAGGCCGAGGAGGCACCGCGCCGTACCCGCCGCCGGGCGACCCGTAAGGTCACCGCCCCCGCCGGCACCCCGCAGACCGAGACCCCCGACGAGACCGCGGCGACGGCCAAGAGCACCGCCCCCGTCGCCGAGGAAGCGGCCCCCGCGGCCGCCGAGGAGCCCGCGCCGGCCCGTACCCGCCGCCGGGCGACCCGTAAGGCCACCGCCGCCGCGGGCGCCCCGCAGCCGGCCGAGGAGGCGCCGGAGCCGGCGGCCGAGGAGGCCCCGGCCGCCGCGGCCGAGCCGGCCGAGACCCCCCGCCGCCGGGCCCGCCGCCGTGGCGAGCGCGCCGCGGAGCCGGCCGCGGCCCCGCAGCCCGCCGAGGAGGCCTCGGAGCCCGCGGCGGAGGCGCCCGCGCGCGGCCGCCGCCGGGCCCAGCGCCCGCCGACCGCCGTCTTCCAGGCGCCGGTCTTCACCGAGCCGATGTTCCAGACGCCGGAGAGCGCGGCCGCCGCCCATGCCGCGGCCCGTCAGGAGGAGGCCACCGCCGGGCAGGCCGTCGAGGAGCAGCCCGCCGGGACGCGCCGCCGTCGCCGCCGGGGTGCCCCGGCCGAGGCCGAGCAGCCCGAGCAGGTGGCCGCCGCCCCGGCCGAGGAGCCGCAGCCCACGACAGAAGCAGCGGCCGAGCCGGAGGCCGAGCAGGCCGAGGCCGGTCACGGCGAGGAGGAGTCCGCGGACCGTCCCTCGCGCCGTCGTCGCCGGGGTGGCCGCCGCCGCCGTCGCGGGGAGGCCGCCGAGGGTGCCGAGGAGCAGTCCGCCGAGGAGCGCGAGACCGCGGAGGCGGAGTCCGAGGAGGACGAGGAGCGGGCCGCCGAGCAGCCCGAGGCGCAGCAGGAGGACGAGGAGCAGGGCGGCTCCAGCAGCAGCCGTCGTCGCCGTCGCCGTCGCCGGCGCACCGGTGACGCCGCCGAGCCCGAGGCCGGCAGCGCCGACGATCCGGAGCGCACGGTCGTCAAGGTCCGCGAGCCCCGCAAGAAGGACGAGGGCACCAGCGCCGACGAGGTGCAGTCGATCAAGGGGTCGACGCGTCTGGAGGCCAAGAAGCAGCGCCGCCGTGAGGGCCGTGAGCAGGGTCGCCGCCGGGTGCCGATCATCACCGAGGCGGAGTTCCTCGCGCGCCGCGAGGCCGTCGAGCGGGTGATGGTCGTCCGCCAGAGCGGCGAGCGCACCCAGATCGGCGTCCTTGAGGACAACGTGCTCGTGGAGCACTTCGTCAACAAGGAGCAGGCGACCTCGTACGTCGGCAACGTCTACCTCGGCAAGGTGCAGAACGTCCTGCCGTCGATGGAGGCCGCCTTCGTCGACATCGGCAAGGGCCGCAACGCGGTGCTGTACGCCGGTGAGGTCAACTTCGAGGCGCTGGGCATGGCCAACGGCCCGCGCCGTATCGAGTCCGCGCTGAAGTCCGGCCAGTCGGTGCTGGTGCAGGTCACCAAGGACCCGATCGGTCACAAGGGCGCCCGGCTCACCAGCCAGGTCTCGCTGCCCGGCCGCTACCTGGTCTACGTGCCCGAGGGCTCGATGACCGGTATCAGCCGCAAGCTCCCGGACACCGAGCGGTCGCGGCTGAAGCAGATCCTCAAGAAGATCGTCCCCGAGGACGCGGGCGTCATCGTCCGTACCGCCGCGGAGGGCGCGAGCGAGGAGGAGCTGGCGCGCGACGTCCAGCGGCTGCAGGCGCAGTGGGAAGAGATCCAGAAGAAGGCCAAGAGCAGCAGCTCCAACGCGCCGACGCTGCTCTACGGCGAGCCGGACATGACCGTCCGGGTCGTCCGCGACATCTTCAACGAGGACTTCTCCAAGGTCATCGTCAGCGGTGACGAGGCCTGGGGCACCATCCACGGCTACGTCGCGCACGTCGCCCCGGACCTCACCGACCGGCTGCAGAAGTGGACGTCGGACGTCGATGTGTTCGCGACGTACCGCATCGACGAGCAGCTGATGAAGGCGCTGGACCGCAAGGTCTGGCTGCCCAGCGGTGGTTCGCTGGTGATCGACCGGACCGAGGCGATGGTCGTGGTCGACGTCAACACCGGTAAGTTCACCGGCCAGGGCGGCAACCTGGAGGAGACGGTCACCCGGAACAACCTGGAGGCGGCCGAGGAGATCGTGCGTCAGCTGCGGCTGCGCGACCTCGGCGGCATCATCGTCATCGACTTCATCGACATGGTGCTGGAGTCCAACCGGGACCTGGTGCTGCGGCGCCTGCTGGAGTGCCTGGGCCGGGACCGCACCAAGCACCAGGTCGCCGAGGTCACCTCGCTCGGTCTGGTCCAGATGACCCGCAAGCGGGTCGGCCAGGGCCTGCTGGAGTCCTTCTCCGAGTCGTGTGTGCACTGCAACGGCCGCGGCGTCATCGTCCACATGGACCAGCCGACGGTGGCCGGCGGCGGTGGCAAGCGCAAGAAGAAGGGCAAGGCCGAGAAGGCCGAGCCGCATGTCCACGAGGTCACGACGGCCGAGCCGACCCCGGACGGCGGCGAGCCGGAGCTGGAGCCGGTCGCCGTGACGGAGGCCGAGCTGCAGCCCGCGGTGGCCGAGGCGGACGAGTGGTTCAGCAGCCCCGCGGAGGCCGAGGCGGCCGCCGGGCGCGGCCGTGGCCGTCGCCGGGTGAGCCGGAAGGTGTCCGCTCCGGCGGGCGCCCCCAAGGCCGCCGAGGAGACCGCCGAGATCGTGCTGCCGGCCGAGCCGGTGGCCGTGCCCGAGCCGGAGCAGGTCCCGGAGCCGGTCGCCGAGGCGCCGGCCGCGGAGCCCGCGCCGGCCCGTCCGCGCCGTCGGGCGACCCGTAAGGCGACCGCGCCGGCGGGTTCGCCGGAGGTCTCCGACGACTCCGCGGCGACCGTGGTCATCACCGCACCCGCGGCGGAGCCGGCGCCGGCCGAGGCGCCCGCCGAGCCCGCCGAGGCGGAGGCGGCACCCGCCGCCAAGAAGACCGCGAAGAAGGCGGCGGCGAAGAAGACCACCGCCAAGAAGACGGCGGCGAAGAAGACCACGGCCAAGAAGGCGGCGGCGAAGAAGACCACCACCACCGCCAAGAAGGCCGCGGCGAAGAAGACCACCACGAAGAAGACGACGGCCAAGAAGGCGGCGGCCAAGAAGACGGCGGCGGCCGAGCAGGCCCCGGTGGCCGCGGTGTCGGCTTCCGCGGAGGACTGAGCACACCGTGCCCCGGACCGTCCGCGGTCCGGGGCCGGTTTGACCCCCTGGTCAAGGCCCCGTAACCTTGACCGTCGGTGTCTGTGACACCAACCCCCTGAGCACACACCTCTCGGTCCGCCGAGGGAGGCCGCTCGTCCACTCGGATTTCACGGGCCCTATCCCGAGCCCGTGTGAGCGGCTGGCATCAGAGGATCCGATTCCTAGCGAGAGAGAGTTCCGCGTGTACGCGATCGTGCGCACCGGCGGACGCCAGCAGAAGGTTGCTGTTGGCGACGTCATCGAGGTTGACCGCATTTCCACCAGCAAGGTCGGCGACACCGTCGAGCTCTCCACGCTGCTGGTCGTCGACGGCGACTCGGTCACCAGCGACCCGTGGGTCCTGGCCGGCGTGAAGGTCCAGGGCGAGGTCGTCGACCACCACAAGGGCGACAAGATCCGGATCCAGAAGTACAAGAACAAGACCGGTTACAAGAAGCGGATCGGCCACCGCCAGCTCCACACGGCGCTGAAGATCACCGGCATCGACGCTCCGGCGAAGTAAGGGACTGAGGAGACATGGCACACAAGAAGGGCGCATCGTCCACTCGGAACGGTCGCGATTCCAATGCTCAGCGGCTCGGCGTGAAGCGCTTCGGCGGTCAGGCCGTTCTCGCCGGTGAGATCCTGGTCCGCCAGCGTGGCACCCACTTCCACCCGGGCACGGGCGTCGGCCGCGGCGGCGACGACACCCTGTTCGCCCTTGCGGACGGCGCGGTGCAGTTCGGCACCCACCGTGGCCGCAAGGTCGTGAACATCGTCCCGGTCGCCGAGTAATTCCGGCCCGGACGCGTTCCACGCCACAGCAGCACTCCGAGGGCGGACCGCCTTTTCCCGCGAGAGCGGGAAGGCCGGTCCGCCCTTGGCGCGTTGATACGGACACCCCCCGCAGCACCGCCACACCCCGCAGTACAGAGTTCTTGGCGCGGCATCCGCGCACCCGTCGTTTTCTGGAGGCACCCCCACCATGACCACCTTCGTGGACCGCGTCGAGCTGCACGTCGCCGCGGGTAACGGAGGCCACGGCTGTGCCTCCGTTCACCGTGAGAAGTTCAAGCCGCTCGGCGGACCGGACGGCGGCAACGGCGGCCGTGGCGGCGATGTGATCCTGGTCGTCGACCAGGACGTCACCACCCTCCTCGACTACCACCACCACCCCCACCGCAAGGCCACCAACGGCCAGCCCGGCGCCGGTGACAACCGCGAGGGCAAGAACGGCAAGGACCTGGTCCTGCCGGTGCCCGACGGCACCGTCGTGCTCGACGGCAACGGCGAGGTCCTGGCCGATCTCATCGGCCAGGGCACCACCTTCGTCGCCGGCCAGGGCGGCCGCGGCGGCCTCGGCAACGCCGCGCTGGCCTCCGCCCGCCGCAAGGCCCCCGGTTTCGCGCTGCTCGGCGAGCCCGGCGAGGCCCGCGACATCGTGCTGGAGCTGAAGACCGTCGCGGACGTGGCCCTGGTCGGCTACCCCAGCGCCGGCAAGTCGTCGCTGATCTCGGTGCTCTCGGCGGCCAAGCCGAAGATCGCGGACTACCCGTTCACGACGCTGGTGCCCAACCTCGGCGTGGTGACGGCCGGTTCGACGGTCTACACCATCGCGGACGTCCCGGGTCTGATCCCCGGCGCCAGCCAGGGCAAGGGCCTGGGCCTGGAATTCCTGCGCCATGTCGAGCGGTGCGAGGTGCTGGTGCACATCCTGGACACCGCGGCCCTGGAGTCGGACCGTGACCCGGTCTCCGACCTCGACCTCATCGAGGAGGAGTTGGCTCAGTACGGCGGTCTGGAGAACCGCCCCCGGGTGGTCGTCCTCAACAAGGTCGACGTCCCCGACGGCAAGGACCTCGCCGACATGATCCGCCCCGATCTGGAGGAGCGCGGCTACCGCGTCTTCGAGGTCTCGGCCGTCGCCCACCTGGGCCTCAAGGAGCTGTCCTACGCCCTCGCCGACATCGTGGCGACGGCCCGTGCCGCCAAGCCCGTCCAGGAAGCCACCCGGATCGTGATCCGCCCCCAGGCCGTGGACGACGCGGGCTTCACGGTCACGGAGGAGGGCGAGCACTTCTACCGCGTCCGCGGCGAGAAGCCCGAACGCTGGGTGCGCCAGACCGACTTCAACAACGACGAGGCCGTCGGCTACCTCGCCGACCGGCTCAGCCGGCTCGGCGTCGAGGACGCCCTGCTCAAGGCCGGTGCGCGCGCCATGGACGGGGTCGCGATCGGCCCCGAGGACAACGCCGTCGTCTTCGACTGGGAGCCGACCATGGCGGCCGGCGCGGAGATGCTGGGCCGGCGTGGCGAGGACCACCGCCTGGAGGCGCCCCGGCCGGCCGCGCAGCGCCGCCGGGACCGCGACGCGGAGCGGGACGAGGCCTCCGAGGAGTACGAGCGCTTCCGGCCCTTCTGACGGGCGCGGGAGCGGCCACTCGCGGCAGGCAGGAACGGGGAAGGCCCCCGGGAGGAGATCCTCCCGGGGGCCTTCCCCGTGCTCGGTTCCGCCGCCGTGGGCGTCGGCGGCCGCTGTGGGCTCAGACTGCGGCCGTGGTGTCCGAGGCGCCGCTGGTCTCGTGCCCGGCCGTCCCGGCGTCGTGCACGTCGTCCTGGGAGCGCTGGCCGGGGATACCGGACAGCCGGCTCTCCATCCGGACGCGCCGCTCGTCGGCCTTGGCGGCCAGGGCCAGCGCGGCCTGGTTGAAGCGGACCGACGAGGGCGGGTCCGACGGGCCCAGCAGGTGCTCCTTGAGCTCGGCCCGCTCCGCGGCCAGGGTGTCCTTCTCCGGGTTGCGCACCGCGTCGAGGAGACCGGCCACGCCGCTCGCGTCGGGCGTGAGGATGGTCGCCGCTCGTACGGTCGGGAAGTTCGCCCGGAAGTCGTCCTCGCTCATCCCCGAGGTGTTGGCGACCGCGTACGGCTTCTCGCTCGTCAGGTAGTCGGACACCACGCTGGAGACATCGCTGATCAGCACGTCCGCCTCGTTGAAGCAGCTGAAGATGCCGGGGCGGGCGGTGGTGATGATGCGGTGCTCCCACTCGGGGAAGGAGTTCCAGTACGCCGCTTCCCAGGCGGTGACGGCCGCGTCCACGGCGGCGGCCCGGCCCTCCTGCGGGGTGCCCTGCAGCCGCATCCGCTCCAGCTCGTCCGCGCTCTTGCGGAACGCGGAGGTGGTCAGCGCGTCCAGTTCCTCGGCGCGGCGGGCCAGTTCGGCGGCGGCCTCCGGGCCGGGCCGCGCCCCGCTGCGGCCGGCGTTGGCCTCCGCGATCATCGCCTGGATACGGGAGTTGGCGGCGCCCGCGCGCGGGTCCACGGAACCGGTCATCGGGTGCGGCTTGTACAGCAGCCGGACGTTCTCGTCGGCGAGCAGCTCGCGGACGATGTTCTCGCCGGCCAGGATCACCGAGGTGTTGCCCGGGTTGCCGTCCCAGCCCTCCCAGGTCGGGGCGTACAGGACGGTGGCCGGGCGGCCCGCCGGGGCGCCCGCGTACGGCCGGATCGGGGCCAGCTGGGGGCGGCCGACCTCGATGACGTCCTTGTCCTCGACGCCGATGTCGGCGAGCTGGTAGCGGTCACGGGCCGCCGGGCCCGCGACCCACACCTCGTCGTACGCCTTCGCGTACGGGTTGCAGGAGGACAGCTT
The DNA here is from genome assembly GCF_004122755.1 of Streptomyces sp. TM32. NCBI lineage: Bacteria > Bacillati > Actinomycetota > Actinomycetes > Kitasatosporales > Streptomycetaceae > Streptomyces > Streptomyces sp. TM32. The sequence continues at coordinate 21,192 of NZ_SDIG01000004.1, read as the reverse complement.
GTCGCTCTCGCCGTGGTTGGTGAAGGCGTGCTTGATGGACGGGATGCGCAGGATCTGCGAGGTCTTGCCGGAGTTCGCAGGGTGCAGCAGCACCTTGAGCGTGGAGTGCTCCAGCCGCATCAGGTTGGCGACCTTGGGGATGCAGACGATCGGTACGTCCGTGGCCTCGATCTTCTGCACCATGAAGCGCTCGCGGAGCACGATGATCGGGTTGCCGTCCAGGGCGGCCAGGGTGCTCAGCCACATGTTGGCCTGGTAGGCGGAGGAGGCGCCGCCGGAGAAGTACATGCCGACCGTCGGCCGGTACTCCGCCAGCCAGTTGTCCAGCCACTCCAGGGCCTGCTTCTCGTTCGCCACCCGCTTCTTGGGCAGCAGCCAGGTGCCCAGATAGAGCGTGCCGCCGGCGGACAGCGCCAGGGAGACGGAGAGACCGATGCCGCCCCAGTACGCGTCGGTGGTGATCGCGGTGAGCATCATGCCGGCCGTGGTGGGCACGGAGAAGCGCAGCAGCCGCCGGCCCGTCTGGCGGGAGAGGATGCGCGGCGGGGCGTCGCAGAGCCGCAGCGCGCTCGCGTCGATGTTGCGGGTCACGAACGGCATGCTGCGGGTCCGGCGGACCAGCACCGCCACCGCCTGGCACACGAAGTGGGTGCCGTAGAAGAGGAGCAGCGTGATGGTGAGCGGCGCCTGCTCCTCCAGCGGGTTGATGCCGTCGATGTGCAGCAGGCCGACCAGTATCAGCATGTCGCGCAGCAGCTGGCGCACGGTGACGTCGAACCGGATCCGGCCGAGCACCGCGAGCAGGCCGGGCTGCTTGTGCTGGAGGACCAGGTCGAGTCCCAGGTTGATCACGGATGCGGCGATGAACAGCGGGATGACGGGCAACAGCGCACCGACGAGCTGTGCGGTGAACGCGACCATCATCGCGAAGAGTGCCGCGAGCTGGACGGCTCGGCGGGGGACGATTCCGGCGGAAGGCACGGGGGAGGGCTCCTGGCAGCACGAAGGTCAGGGGGGAGGCCGAGCGGGGCGGCCGGGTCCCGCGCTGCGACACCGCCGGAGCGGCGAAACGGGACCGATGGACACCCGACCGTATGACCTCGTTGGCCCTGGTGACAATCTGCTGTGGCTCTGATCACCGCGAAAACGGACCAATCGAACGCAACCTCGTGGCCTCGGCTTCCGTCTATGGATAACCGCATGGGCCACTGGGAGGGGCACCCCGGCCCGGGGGCGCGGGCCGGATGTCCGGCCCCATTCTGCCCGCTCGGCCGCGCCGGACCGCTCGCCGGTCCGGCCCGTTCCCCCTCCGCGCGCCGTCCGCCAGGAGATATCGCGCAGCACGCGCGGGCCGCACTGCCGTAGATTGCGCCCGTAGGGCCGTGGTGTGGATCGGACAGAATTCTCCGTACGGCGGCGGGAACGGCGAGCACAGGGGTATGCAGGTGGCAGGCGCAAGGCAGGACGTGAAGGACGCCCGCCGGATCGTGGTGAAAGTCGGCTCCTCCTCGCTGACGACGGCAGCCGGCGGGCTGGACGCCGATCGTGTGGACGCGCTGGTCGATGTGCTGGCCAAGCACCAGGACAAGGAGATCGTGCTGGTCTCCTCCGGTGCCATCGCGGCCGGTCTGGCGCCGCTGGGGCTCGCCAGGCGGCCCCGTGACCTGGCCCGGCAGCAGGCCGCCGCCAGCGTCGGCCAGGGCCTGCTGGTCGCCCGCTACACCGCCTCCTTCGCCCGCTACGGCCGCCGGGTCGGCCAGGTCCTGCTGACCTCCGACGACACCAGCCGCCGGGCGCACTACCGCAATGCCTACCGGACCCTCGACCAGCTGCTGGCCATGGGTGCCGTACCGATCGTGAACGAGAACGACACCGTCGCCACCGACGAGATCCGGTTCGGCGACAACGACCGGCTTGCGGCCCTGGTCGCCCATCTCGTCCGCGCCGACCTGCTGATCCTGCTCTCCGACGTCGACGGCCTCTACGACGGCGATCCGGCCACCCCCGGCACCTCCCGGATAGGCGTGGTGCGCGGGCCCCGGGACCTGGAGGGGGTCTCCATCGGCAGCGCGGGCCGGGCCGGCGTCGGCACCGGCGGCATGGTCACCAAGGTCGAGGCGGCCCGGATCGCGGCCGCGGCCGGCATCCCGGTCGTGCTGACCTCCGCCGTGCACGCCGCGGACGCCCTGGCCGGCGGGCTGACCGGCACGCACTTCCTGCGCACCGGCCGCCGCTCCGCCGACCGGCTGCTGTGGCTGGCGCACGCCTCCACGCCGCGCGGCGCCCTGGTGCTGGACGACGGGGCCGTACGGGCCGTCGTCGAACGGGGCTCCTCGCTGCTCCCGGCCGGAATCGCCTCCGTGGAGGGCGAGTTCACCGCTGGGGACCCGGTCGAGCTGCGGGACATCGACGGGCGCGCGGTCGCCCGCGGCGTCGTCAATTTCGATGCCCGGGAAATCCCCCGATTGATGGGGCGTTCGACCCGCGATCTGGCCCGCGAGCTGGGCCCGGCCTACGAGCGGGAGGTCGTGCACCGCGACGATCTGGTGCTGATGCACCACTGACGCGGCCCGTCGGCCGACGGGCCGCCGGGGCCCTCGAACACGGTCACCGGCGCGGGGCGCAGACCAGCCTTTCCACCGAGACCTTCGCAAAAATGCCCCCGCGACGGGCCGCGGGCTGGTCAACTTTGTTGCACGGGCGCCTGGGGGAGCGACGCCCGCAGCGCACACGAGCACACGCCGACGTACGACGGTTCCGTACCCCCGAGGGCGGAGCGATTCGCATCACAGGAGGCCGCCGGTGAGACGAGGGCGCCCAGGGGCGCTGCCCCGAGGAACGGCGGAGCGCACACTGACCAGCGTCGGCACCGGCGAGGACGCCGGCCGGCCGGACGACCGGTACGCCGAGCGCGGCGGGCCGGCGCCGTACCCGGCCGGGGGCGAGCGCCGCGAGGCGTCCCGGCTGTGGCACATCACCCTCAGCGTCTCGGGCGCCGAGTCCCCGCTGAAGGAGGTCCGGCGGGCGCTGGAACAGCTCGCCCACGACCACCCCTTCCTGCTGACCAGCCGCTACGCCAACGACCACGCCGAGATCCGCTACTGGGAGGAGGCGCGCGACCTGCACGATGCCGCGGCGGTCGCGCTGCGGCTGTGGGGCGAGCACCGCGCCACGGCCAAGCTGCCGCCGTGGGAGATCGTCGGGCTGGAGGTCATCGACCGCGAGACCTACCACCAGCGCCTCGCCGAGGGCTACGGACCGCCACCGGCCGCACCGGTCGGCGTTCATCCGTTCTGACCGGTGGGCGTCTCGTCCCGCGCTGTGAGATGCGGCGTGGTCGTAGCCCGCCGCCCCGTTAGGCTGCGGCCATGACCAGCAGCGCATCGCATTCCTCAGCCGTCCTCGACACCGCCCGCCGGGCGAGGGAGGCGGCCGCCGTCCTGGCGCCGCTGCCGCGGACGGCCCGGGACGCCGCGCTGCTCGCCATCGCCGACGCCCTGGTGGAGCGGACCGACACGATCGTCGCCGCCAACGCCCGGGACATCGCCACGGCGCGGGAGGCCGGCACCGCCGAGTCGATCGTCGACCGGCTCACCCTCACCCCCGAGCGGATCGCGGCCATCGCCGCGGACGTCCGCCAGGTCGTGGCGCTGCCCGACCCGGTCGGCGAGGTCGTGCGCGGCTCGACCCTGCCCAACGGCCTCGACCTGCGGCAGGTCCGGGTCCCGCTCGGGGTGATCGGGATCATCTACGAGGCCCGGCCCAACGTGACGGTGGACGCCGCGGCCCTGTGCCTGAAGTCCGGCAATGCCGTGCTGCTGCGCGGCTCGTCCTCGGCGTACGCCTCCAACAGCGCCCTGGTCGACGTGCTGCGGGACGCCGTCCAGCGCGCCGGGCTGCCCGCCGACGCGGTGCAGCTGGTGCCCGGCCAGAGCCGCGAGTCGGTGCGCGAGCTGATGCGCGCCCGCGGACTGGTGGACGTGCTGATCCCGCGCGGCGGGGCGTCCCTGATCCGGACGGTCGTCGAGGAGTCCACCGTGCCGGTGATCGAGACCGGTACCGGCAACTGCCACGTCTACGTCGACGAGGCCGCCGACCTCGACATGGCCGTCGACATCCTCGTCAACTCCAAGGCCCAGCGCCCCAGCGTCTGCAATGCCGCCGAGACGGTGCTGGTGCATGCCGGGATCGCCGAGAAGTTCCTGCCGCGGGCCCTGGAGGCGCTGACCCAGGCCGGGGTGATCGTGCACGGCGACGCGGCCTGGCAGCAGGCGGGCCCCGGGCTGGTCGCCCCCGCCACCGACGAGGACTGGGCGACGGAGTACCTCTCGTACGACATCGCGGCCGCCGTGGTGCCCGACCTGGACGCGGCGGTGGCGCACATCCGGAAGTGGACCTCCGGCCACACCGAGGCCATCGTCACCACCTCGCAGGCGGCGGCCCGCCGGTTCACCCAGTTGGTGGATTCCACCACCGTCGCGGTCAACGCCTCGACCCGTTTCACCGACGGCGGCCAATTCGGCTTCGGCGCGGAGATCGGCATTTCCACCCAGAAGCTGCATGCCCGCGGGCCCATGGGGCTGCCGGAACTGACCTCGACGAAGTACATCGTCACGGGCGACGGCCACACCCGCTGACGGGCCCCCGGATTCCCCGTTCTCTCTGCCCAAAAGGAGCCGCCGGGGCTAACCTGGACGGGTGCCGGACGACGTGGGGGGCAAGCCGTTCCCGGACGGTGAAGAGCCCGACGAGCACCACCACGGGAGCCACGGAAAAGCGGACGAAGAATTCGCCTCCGTGGTCTTCGACGAGGAATTCGTCCGGTCCGCGCAGATTCACGAGCCCTCGGCGGTCGAGCGGATGCTGGCCGCCGCCGAGGCGCGCGCCGAGGCCGAGGCGGCCCGCTCCGGACCGGGCTTCGGCCCCGAGGGCGACGACCCGGACGACCCCGCCTTCCGCAGTCGCCGGGCCGACGACTACGAGGGATTCGGCGACTACGGAGAGTACGAGGACGACGGGGAGTACGGCGATGACGCGCCGTACGGCCCGTACGGCCCCTATGGCGGTGCGCTGCGCCCCTACCGCAGTACCCGCTGGCACCGGCCGGTCGCCTGGGTGCTGGCCGTGGTCATGGGCATCGGGCTGGTCGCGCTGGCCTTCAGCGCCGTCTACCGCGGCTCCTCCGGGCGGACCCAGCGCCCGGCACCGGCGCCGGCCTCCAGCGGGGTGGACGCCCCCGCCACGGGCACGGACAGCGTCCGTACGGCCCGTCCGGGCCTGCCGTCGCTGCCGTCGGCCGATTCCCTGCATCCGTCGTTCTCGGCGGCGCCCAGGCCGCACTGAACGCCGCGCCGCGGTGCCCGCAAATAGGACACCTGAAACGGGAACCCTCCGGTGAAGTTGCCCGGCTCCCCCGCGTTTACGTTTGCCCCGGCAGACCTACTCTTGTTGTATGACCGGGCCTGGTGACCCTCCCGAAGGGACGCCCAACGGCGCCCCGGGTGGTGGTGAGGACGAATACCGATCCGTCGTCTTCGACGAATCGTTCGTTCGTGCTGCGCGACTGCAGGAATTCTCCGCGGACGAGCGGCTCGGCGAACACCATTCACCGGCGGTGAAAACCCGGCACGCCTGGCGGCGGCTGGGCGGCTCCCGGCAGGCGGTCCTGCTGGTGCTGCTGATCGTTCTCGCCTTCGGCACCGCCGTCTACATGGGCATCCGGCACCCCTACAAGAACCCGGACACGCTCCGGGCACAGCCGCTGCGGTCCACGGTCGTGCCGCTGGCACCGAGGGGAGTCGTCCCGGGCGCGACACCGCAGGACCTCTTCGCGCACAGCGCCGCGGCGAATTACCGGATCGGCGCCGCGGGCGTGAACCTGCCCGCGGTCGCCCGCACCGAGCACTTCTCCGGCGGTCAGGTCGTCGCCGCCCTGACCGTGGCGAAGGACTACCTCGTCCGCTCCTCGCTGGATCCGGCGACCCTCACCGGCGGTTCGGTGCGACCGGTGCGCTTGCTGCTCGACACCGGGCAACTCGACCAGTTCGACCGCAGCCTGGCGCACCCCGACGACAACGGCCGGGACGCGGCGACCGGTTGGCTGGTCCGCTTCGACCCGAAGCAGACCCGGCTCGCCGACCACGACGTCCGGGTCGACGGCACCCTCAGCGCCTCCGAACTGAGCCCGGACGCACTCGATGTCACCGCCGACTACACCTTCGTCTACGCCGTACGGCCCGTCTCCGGTGGGCAGCACTCCGCACCGGGTCAGGGCGTCGGCAAGCCCACCCCGGGCGCGGCCTCGCTGGTGACCGTGCGGCGCGAGATGCACTTCCGGCTGAGCCGCGAGAACCTCACCGACCACCGCCTGGTGGTGCTGCAGAGCAGCCTGCAGGCGGGGCCGCTGGCCTGCTCCTCGCAGCCGGCCGACGCGCTGCACCCGCTGTTCGCGGGCCAGCACGCCGGCAACGACCGGCCCACGGGCACCGATCCCTTTGCCAGGAACCGGGTCAACCCCTCGCTCTGCGGTGAGCTGGCGCCCGCCGCCGAGCCGAGGCCGAGCCATCCGGTCCGCTAGGGCTGTCCTGGGCCCTAGGCGTCGTCCGGGCGGTCCGCTCCGTTGGCTCCGCCGGTGCCGTTGGCGCCGCCGGGCCGCGAGCCGCCGCGGAAGACCGTGTCGCGCAGCTTGCCGCCCAAGTCGCCCGCGCCGCCCGCGATATCGCGCACCAGGCCCATCAGCGGGTCCTTGCTGTTGCGCACCGAATCGGCGTAGTGGGCCGCGGAGTCCCGGAAGGAGTCGGAGACCGAGGTGTCGCCGTCCTCGTCCCGGCGCGGGTAGTGACCGTCCATGATCCGCTGGTAGTCGCGGCTGGCCGCCCACTTCTTCAGCTCGGCCGCCCGCACGGTGGTGAACGGGTGGCTGCGCGGCAGCAGGTTGAGGATCTTCAGCACGGAGTCGCGCAGGTCGCCGCCGGACTCGTACTCGTCCGCCTGCTTGAGGAAGGCGTCGACGTTCATCTCGTGCAGATGATTGCCGCCGGCCAGCTTCATCAGACCGCGCATCGAGGCCTGCAGATCCTGCCCGACCAGCAGTCCGGCGCGGTCCGCCGACAGCTCCGACTTGCGGAACCATTCGCGCAGCGCCGTGACGATCGCCATGATCGCGACGTTGCCCAGCGGGATCCAGGCGACCTTCGTGGCCAGGTTGGTCAGGAACAGCAGGATCGTGCGGTAGACGGCGTGCCCGGACAGCGCGTGTCCGACCTCGTGGCCGATGACCGCCCGCATCTCCTCCTCGTCCAGCAGCTCGACCAGGCCCGTCGTCACCACGATGATCGGCTCGTCCAGGCCGATGCACATGGCGTTGGGCTGCGGGTCCTGGTTGACGTACATCGGCGGGACCTTCTCCAGGTCCAGGATGTAGCAGGCGTCCCGCAGCATGTCGTTGAGGTGCGTGAACTGCTGGTCGCTCACCCGGACCGAGTCCGAGAGGAACAGCAGCCGCAGGCTGCGCTCCGGCAGCAGGCCGCTGAGCGTCTTGAAGACGGTGTCGAACCCGCTGAGCTTGCGCAGCGCCACCAGCGCCGAGCGGTCCGCCGGGTGTTCGTACGACCGCGACGAGATGCCGGGGAATCGCCGCCGGTCCCGGCTCGGTACGTTGGCGCTGCCGTCTGGGCTCTCCGTCATTGGGGCCTCCCCCTGTTCGACTGCGTGTGTTCAGCCTAGAGGACGCCGCCGACAGTGGATTGGATGCTCGGGCGTACGCTGGCGAGCGCACCAATGACCGCACAGGCCCGTACAAAAGACCGCACGGGCCGGTATCCGAGGGAGCGCACCGTCATGCCGCATCCGAGCGTGCTGCTCGCCGCAGCCCAGGAGACCGCCAAGGACGCCGGGCCCGGCTGGATCCTGCGTACCGTGATCATCGTCGGCGTCGTGGGCGCGGTGCTGCTCGCCTGGCTCCTGCTGCGCGGCTACCGCCAGGACTGACGCCGGGCAGGCCCCCTCGGGCGCCTCCGGGTGGAGTCGCCGTGGGCCCGCGGTGAGCGGCCGCATACGATGTGGTGGAAGTCTCTGCCCGACCCCAGCCCGGATTGGTCCTGCCGACGATGAGCCTGCACTCCACCGCACACTCCCTGGTCTCCCTGGCCGCCGAACCCGGCCACGAGGGCGGTCACGCCAGCCTCAGCCCTTTTGTGACCGGCGGCGGCGCCTTGTTTGTCCTGCTCCTCCTGCTCTGGATCACCACCCGCTTCAACCGCGACCGCTGACCCGCGGCACCCGGCCCCCGGCATCGCGCGCCGCCCAGTAGGGTCTGCACGCATGGGAGAGCACACAGGGCCCGTGAAGCGGCGACTCGGAGTGATGGGCGGCACGTTCGACCCGATCCATCACGGACACCTGGTCGCCGCCAGCGAGGTGGCCAGCCAGTTCCACCTCGACGAGGTCATCTTCGTGCCGACGGGACAGCCGTGGCAGAAGAGCCACAAGACGGTGTCGCCGGCCGAGGACCGGTATCTGATGACGGTCATCGCGACCGCGTCCAACCCGCAGTTCTCCGTCAGCCGTATCGACATCGACCGCGGCGGCAAGACGTACACGATAGACACGCTGCGTGATCTGCGGGCGGAGCACCGCGATGCGGATCTGTTCTTCATCACCGGCGCCGACGCCCTCAGCCAGATCCTGACCTGGCACGATGCGGCGGAGCTGGTGTCACTTGCCCACTTCATCGGGGTGACCAGGCCCGGCCATGTCCTCGCGGACCCCGGGCTGCCCGAGGGGGCGGTGTCCCTGGTGGAGGTGCCGGCCCTGGCCATCTCCTCGACCGACTGCCGGGCGCGCGTCGCCCAGGGGGATCCGGTCTGGTACCTGGTACCGGACGGTGTGGTGCGCTACATCGACAAAAAACAGCTGTACCGCAACGACCGCTGACGGGGCTGACGGAAAGGGGCACCGGTGAGCGACCGACAGGATCCTTACGGGCCGCAGGACCCGTACGCCCACGACCCGTATGCCCAGGGGCAGCAAGGGCAGCCGGGCTACACCTACGACGCCTACGGGCGGCCGGTGTACCCCGATGCCGCGACGGCGCCGTACGAGCAGCACTACGACGCGTACGGACAACCGTCCGCCCCGTCCGCCTATGAGGGCTACGACCCCTACGGCGGCCAGGCCGGCGGCCAGGCCCCGCACGGCCAGCAGTCGTACCAGGGGCAGGCCGGGTACGGCTACGACACCTACGGCAGTCGGCAGGTTCAGGCCCCGCCCGGCGCTCCGCAGCAGTACGACCCCTACGCCGCTGCCCCGCAGCCGGCGCACCAGCAGGAGTGGATCCCGCAGCAGGCCCAGGAGTCCCCGTACGACCAGCTGTCCTACACGGAGCAGCCCCCCTACGGCGGGCCGGCCGAGCCCGCCGCGCCGCGTCAGGACGGGCCGCGCCGGCCGCCGGCCCAGCGCCGCGCCCCGGATGACGTCGCGGAGCCCGCTGCGCCACAGGGCCCCGCCGACGGGCCGGAGTACCGCACCGAGCAGTTCTCCTTCATCGAGGAACCGGACGAGGACTCCGAAGACGTCATCGACTGGCTGAAGTTCACCGAGAGCCGCACCGAGCGGCGCGAGGAGGCCAAGCGCCGCGGCCGCAGCCGGATCGTCGCGCTGTCCGTCGTCCTGGCCCTGCTGGTGGCCGGCGGCGTGGGCTATCTGTGGTGGGCGGGCAAGCTGCCGGGGCTGGCCGGTCCGGGCGCCGGCCAGGCGGCCGCGGCCGCGGGGCAGAAGCGCGACGTCCTCGTCGTCCACCTGCGGGACACCAAGAGCGGGAACAGCTCGACGGCGCTGCTGGTCGACAACGAGACGACCCACAAGGGCACCACCGTCCTCCTGCCCAACAACCTCGTCGTCACCAAGGACGACGGCTCCACCACCACGCTCGGCAAGTCCGTCAAGGACGAGGGCACCGAGCCGACCCGGGACTCCCTCAACAGCCTCCTGGGCGCCGACCTCAAGGCCAGCTGGCGGCTGGACACCCCGTATCTGGAGAACCTCGTCGAGACGGTCGGCGGTATCACCCTCGACACCGACGCCACCGTGCCCGGCGCCAAGAAGGGCGACTCCCCGGTCGTCAAGCAGGGCAGCGCCCAGGACCTGGGCGGCCAGGCCGCCGTCGCCTACGCCACCTACCAGGCGCCGGGCGAGCCGCAGACCAAGCAACTGCAGCGCTTCGGCCAGGTCATGCAGGCGACCCTGAAGAAGGTCTCCAGCGACGCCGACGGCGCCACCGCCACGGTGAAGGCGCTGCTCCAGGTGCTCGACCCGCCGCTCACCGAGGCCCAGCTGGGCAGCTCGCTGGCGCAGCGGGCGGAGCTGGCGAAGACCGGTGCCTACCGCACGACCGTGCTGCCCGTACTGGGCAACGGCACGCTCAGCCCGACCACGGCGGCCGGCGTGGTCAAGGACGTGCTCGGCGGCACGGTCAAGAAGACCGCGCCCGACACCACCGCCCGGGTCGCGGTCCGCAACGCCACAGGCACCCGGGCCGCCACCGGAAAGGCGCAGGTGTCGCTGGTCAACGGCGGCTACAGCTTCGTCGACGGCGGCACCGACGGCGCGGCCCGGGCCACGTCCCAGGTCACCTACGCGGACGCCGCCCAGAAGGCCAAGGCCGCAGAGGTCGCCAAGACGCTGGGCCTGCCGGCCGGCGCGGTCCGGCAGGGCAAGGGCGCCTCGAACGCCGATATCACCGTGGTCCTGGGGCAGGACTTCAAGGGCTGACGGACGGGGGCGCCCGGACCCGGCGCTGACCAGCACGGACACCGCAAGCGGCCCGCGGGAGGAGGATTCCCGGCCGGGAGTGTCGGTGGTCCGTGAGACCCTTGTGGGGTACTCGACCGCCGATCCGTCCGCCCATGGGACCGGGCGCGCGCCGCGCTCAGCAGCCGGCCCCGCTGCCCGCCCGGCCGGAGAGGCCGCCCTCAACCCGGAAAGCCGCTTGTGACCGCCACGGACCGCTCCATCGAGCTCATCAACGCCGCAGCCCAGGCCGCGGCCGACAAGCTTGCGCACGACATCATCGCGTACGACGTCAGTGACGTCCTCTCGATCACCGATGCCTTCCTGCTGGCCTCGGCGCCCAGCGACCGCCAGGTCAAGTCGATCGTCGACGAGATCGAGGAACGGCTCAGCAAGGACCTCGGCGCCAAGCCGGTCCGCCGCGAGGGTGACCGCGAGGCCCGCTGGGTACTGCTCGACTACGTCGACATCGTGGTGCACATCCAGCACAGCGAGGAGCGCGTCTTCTACGCGCTCGAACGCCTGTGGAAGGACTGCCCCGAGATCGACCTCCCCGAGGAGGCCAAAGCCACCCGGGGCAAGGCCGCGGCGCACGCCGACGCCACGGCGGGTGACCAGGACGGAGAGCTGCTCTGAACGGCACGAAGACCGGCCGGGGCCGCCGCATCGTCCTGTGGCGCCACGGCCAGACGGCCTGGAATCTGGAGCGCCGCTTCCAGGGGTCGACGGACATCGAACTGACGGAGGCCGGCCGGTCCCAGGCACGCCGCGCCGCCCGGCTGCTCGCCGCCCTGGGGCCGGACGCGATCATCGCCTCCGACCTCCAGCGGGCCTCGACGACGGCCAGCGAGCTGGCCGTGCTGACCCGGCTCGACGTGACCCATGACGCGGCCCTGCGCGAGACCTACGCGGGCTCCTGGCAGGGCCTGACGCACGAGGAGATCCTCGCGCGCTACGGCGAGCAGTACACCGCCTGGAAGCGCGGTGAGCCGGTGCGGCGAGGCGGCGGCGAGCTGGAGACCGAGGTTGCCGACCGCGCCGCGCCCGTCGTGCTCAACCACGCCGACAAGCTGCCCGAGAACGGCACCCTGGTCGTCGTCAGCCACGGCGGCACCATCCGCACCACCATCGGGCGGCTGCTCGGCCTGGATGCCCACCACTGGGAGGGCCTGGGCGGTCTGTCGAACTGCTGCTGGTCCGTGCTGGGCGAGGGCGCGCGCGGCTGGCGCCTGTTGGAGCACAACGCCGGCACCCTTCCGGAGCCGGTGCTCGGCGACGACGACTGAGTCGGCCGCGGTCCCGACCCCCGGATTTCACATCCGGGCAGGTCGCAGGCTAAAGTTCTTCTTGTTCGCGCGGCCGCCGGGGAAACCCGGGGGAGCGGAACAAGATCCGGGGCTATAGCTCAGTTGGTAGAGCGCCTGCATGGCATGCAGGAGGTCAGGAGTTCAATTCTCCTTAGCTCCACAGCCCGGATGATCCCGCCTCCGACCGGAGGCGGGATCTCTGTGTTATCCGGGTTGTGCGCCGGCCGCCCGGAGTGCCGCGGGGCCCCGCCGTCCCGTGCGGTGGCGGCCGGTGGAACGCGCCGGGTGGCGCAAAAGATGGGCCTGACCCGGTCGGCGGTCCGTGGCAGAATCGGACGGCGCCGGCAGGGGAGGAGAGATCGCGATGCCCACGAGCATCCTCGAGGAGGTCAATGACCTGCTCGAAGTCGCCGAGGCGCAAGGGTACGACTGGCTTCCGGAATATGTGCTCCGTTTCACCTGCCCCGTTGACGGGACCGTTTCCCCGTGCCGTGGCCGCGACGGGACCGCGTTGCAGTGCCCCTCGTGCGGTTCCTCCCATGTCGCGCAGGTGCTGGGCGACAACGGCGGCATTTCCTTCGTTTGTACGGCCTGCGGCCACAGTTGGAGCTGATGGATGGGCGCCCACAGCAGGAAATGTGACTGGTGCGGCAGCGGTACGCCCATCGTCCGCGACATGGAACCCCTCAACACCGACTACCAGTACTGGTGCGAGGAATGCGCCCGCGCCCTGGTCATAAAGGGCGACCCCATCGAGACCTACCGGGAGCTCGACGGGGAGCCGATCTACGGGCGGCTGCTCGAAGAGCACTGCACCCTGAAGCGCTTCTACTCCTTCGCCACGGCCTGAGCGGAGCCGGCCGGGCCGGGTGCGGCGGGGCCGGGTGCGGCCGGGCCGCCCTTCTTGACTGACGGGCCATCAGGTGATCCGCGTCCGGCCATTCTTGCCGTGAGCGGCGGAGCCGGTGACCGTTCGGCCGCCCGGCGTGGGTCCGCGCCCGCCGTCCGCCACAGCCGGAGCCCGGTCAGCGTCAGCACGGCCAGGCCGGCGAGCGGATAGACGCCGGAGAGCAGCATCTGGGCGCCGTTCTGGTGCAGTTCCTGGTGGTGGTGCCAGCGGTGCGGCACCCACCACAGCGCGAACGAGCAGAACATCAGGCCCAGGACGGCGGTCGCCGCCCACCGGCGGCAGGTCGCGGCGCCGGTCCGGTGCAGCGCCTCGGAGCCGAGCAGCACCAGCATCGGTACGCACCACACCCAGTGATGGGACCAGGAGATCGGGCTGATCAGGAGGGCGGTCGCGGCGCAGGCCACGGCCGCCCAGGCGCGCTCCCCGCGCAGCAGCGCCCCGACCGCCAGCGCCAGGCCGCCGGCCGCGGTCAGACCGGCGGCCACCACCCAGACGGTGCCGGGATCGTGGGTGTGCAGCAGCCGGGCGAGCGCGCCGCGCAGCGACTGGTTCGCGGTGATCTCCACCTCACCGACCCGGTCGGTGGCGAAGACGATCTCGGTCCAGAAGCGGTGCGCGTCACGCGGCAGCGCGAGCGCGGAGAGCAGCACCGTGGCCAGGAAGGTGGCGGTGGCCACGGCGGCCTGCCGCAGCCAGGGGTTCCAGGCGGTGCGTGCCCCCGCGCCGGAGCGGAGCAGCTGCCCGGCGCGGACGGCACCGGCCAGCGCGAGGAGTACGGCGAACAGCGCCGGGGTCAGCTTGAGCCCGGCCGCCAGACCGATGCCGACGCCCGCGAGACGGTGGGTGTCCTTGCGGGTCAGATCCCACAGCACCAGCGCGGTGAGCAGGAGGTTGATCTGGCCGTAGCGCACCGTCGTCCACACCGGCTCGCACCACACCAGCAGGGCCGAGACCGCGAGGGCAGCGGCGGGCCGGGGCAGCCGCCGCGGCCGGCCGGCGAGCCGCAGCGAGAGGTGGACGACGGCGACGAGCAGCAGGAGGTTGCCGGCGGTGGCCAGGGTGCGCATCGCCGGGACGTCCAGGACGGTGAGCGGGGTGAACAGCAGCGCCGCGAACGGCGGGTAGGTGTTGGGCAGGTGCGCCGAGGTCGCCGCCATGTCGTAGAGGGACCCGCCGTTGCGGACGGTGAAGCCCTCGGCGCGGTAGACCATGAGATCGATCATCGTCACGTGCGCGAGCCGCTGTGCGGTCCAGAAGGCCGTGAACGAGGCCAGGCAGGCGACGGCCGCCACCAGGGTCGGGTGCCGGCGGAGGAGGCCCGTGCCGGGGTGGGTGCCGCCGGGGTCGGTGGGCTGTTGCAGCTCCAGCGCGGTCACGGCGTACGGCCCCCCAGGACGAATCGGACACTGCCTGCCGAGAGTACCGCGCGTCGCCCTCAGGCCCCGGTCAGAACGATTTGGCAGAAGGCGGGGAGGTCCGTGTAATGTAGGCGATGCCGCAGCGGGGAACCGGGCGGGAACAGAATACGGGGCTATAGCTCAGTTGGTAGAGCGCCTGCATGGCATGCAGGAGGTCAGGAGTTCAATTCTCCTTAGCTCCACAGAGAGCGAAGCAGGTCATCCGATATGGATGGCCTGCTTCGTCGTGCGGGTCCGGTCCGGGTGCTCTGGAGGCCCGCACCCGGGCGCCGTTCCCCCGGGGTTGCGCTGACATCCGGTCAACCCCGCGTCCGTTATAGCGAGTTGATCGTTCGCTCTGTGCTCATTCCTGACCAGACCTTGCCATTCCTTGGTCTCTTCTTGGTGATCGCATGCCCCTGACATGAACGGTTCACCGAAAGAGTGGCGAATCGCGTGAGCGTCACATCCGACGCATTCATCGCGCGTGCGGTGCCGCGCCTCTGGCGTCCCGGCGCAGCGCGGCACCCCGCAGCGCACCGCATCGCCACAGCAGGGGGTTACATGAGATCAAGCCGCACCAGATCACTGCGCGCCCGCGCCGGTCTGGCCTGGGCAGCGACGCTGCCGCTGGTCGCCGGTGCGCTCGCGCTCGGCGCGCCGGCCGCCGATGCCGCGGGCCACGACGGCGGCCGGCACGCACTGCAGGGCACCAAGCCGCTGTGGGCCACCGCGCAGGCCGACCAGGGCGCCACCGCCGCGTCCGCGTCCGTCACCGCCCGCGTCTACCTGGCCGGTCGCGACGCGAAGGGGCTCGCCGACTACGCCCGGGCCGTGTCCGACCCGCACTCCGCCGCGTACGGGAAGTACCTGAGCCCCGCCCAGGTCCGCTCCCGTTACGGCGCCACGCACGAGCAGATAGCCAAGGTGACCGACTGGCTGAAAAAGTCCGGCCTGGCGGTCACCGGCACCACTCAGCGCTATCTGACGGTCAAGGGCGACGCGGCCGCGGCCGAGCGCGCCTTCGCCACCGACCTGCACAATTACCGTAAGAGCGGCCACACTTACCACGCGCCGTCGACCACCGCCTCCGCGCCCGCCGCACTGGCCGACGCGGTCCTGACGGTCACCGGTCTGGACAACGCGCCGCGGCTCGCCAAGCACCACTCCAGCGAACTGCCGCCGCCCGAGGGTGTGTTCCGCAACTCCGGCCCGTTCTCCTCGTACTACGGCTCCAAGACGGACAAGAAGCTGCCGTCCGCCTACGGGAGCAAGGCGCCGTACGCGATCAAGGGCTACACCGGTACGCAGCTGCGGGCCGCCTATGGCGCGAAGAAGTGGACCGGCAAGGGCGTCACCGTCGCGATCACCGACGCCTACGCCGCGCCGACCATCGCCAAGGACGCGGACAGGTACGCCGCCCGCAACGGCGACCCCCGTTACCGCCAGGGTCAGCTCTCCCAGGTGCTGCCCAAGGACTACTCGCACATCGAGGAGTGCGGCGCGGCCGGCTGGTACGGCGAGGAGACCCTCGACGTCGAGGCCGTCCACGCGGTCGCCCCCGACGCCGACATCGTCTACGTCGGCGGTGCCTCCTGCATGGACGACGACCTGATCGACTCGCTCGGCAAGGTCGTCGACGGTCACCTCGCCGACATGGTCTCCAACTCCTGGGGCGACCTGGAGGCGAACGAGACCCCGGACGCGGCGGCCGCCTACGACCAGCTCTTCCAGCAGGGCGCGGTGCAGGGCATCGGCTTCTACTTCTCCTCCGGCGACGACGGTGACGAGGTCGCCAAGACCGGCGTCAAGCAGGTCGACAGCCCGGCGAACTCCCCCTGGGTGACCGCGGTCGGCGGTACCTCCCTGGCCGTCGGCAAGCACGACGCGTACCAGTGGGAGACCGGCTGGGGCACCCAGAAGGCGCTGCTGTCCAAGGACGGCAACGACTGGACCGGCTTCCCCGGCACCTTCAACGGCGGCGCCGGCGGCGGCACCAGCAAGAACGTGGCGCAGCCCTACTACCAGCGCGGAGTCGTCCCGGACGGGCTCGCGAAGGCGAACGGCGGCGGCGCCATGCGCACCGTCCCGGACATCGCCGCGGTCGCCGACCCCAACACCGGCTTCCTGGTCGGCCAGACCCAGACGCTGCCGGACGGGAAGCTCGGCTACGACGAGTACCGCATCGGCGGCACCTCGCTGGCCGCGCCGGTGATCGCCGGTGTCCAGGCGCTGGCCCAGCAGGCCCGGCACGGCGTCGCCATCGGCTTCGCCAACCCCGCCATCTACCAGCGCTACGGCACCGGCGCGTACCACGACGTCACCGACCACCCGCTGGGCGCCGGCCGTGACCTGGCCGTCGTCCGCGTGGACTACGTCAACGGCGTCGACAGCAGCAAGGGCACCACGACCTCGCTGCGCAGCCTGGGCAAGGACAGCTCCCTGCACGCGGGCGTCGGCTACGACGACGTCACCGGCGTCGGCTCGCCGGGCGCCGGCTATGTGAGCTCCTACCGCCCCTGACGCCAGGGGGCACCGGCACCGCCTCCCCGCACTGCCCGTGCCCCGGTGCCACGGCGGTAGGAGTACGGGGTACCGGGGGCGGGGCCCGCGCGGGGGACATCCTCGGCGCGGGCCCCGTACGCCCTGCGGTACCCTGACGCCATGCGTGCCGTACGCCTTCTGCTTAGCGGGCCGCGCTGATCAGTACCTGACGGATCACAGATCCCGTCGGAATCGGCGCGGCGTCCCCTCCTGTGCGAGGGGTCTTTTTGTTTCCGGCGTGCCGGAGATCTGGCGCGTTTCCGCAGGCAGAGACGATCGATGGAGCTTTGAGGACGATGAGCGAGACGACCACCGCTGCCGAGGTGGCAGCGCCGCACCGCTATACGGCCGCGCTGGCCGCCGACATCGAGGCACGCTGGCAGGCCTACTGGGAGGAGCACGGGACCTACGAGGCCCCGAACCCCAGCGGTGAGCTGGCCGGCGACGCCGAGGTGGCGGCCCGCCCCAAGCGATTCATCATGGACATGTTCCCCTACCCCTCGGGCGCCGGCCTGCACGTCGGCCACCCCCTGGGGTTCATCGCCACCGACGTCTACGCCCGCCACCAGCGCATGACGGGCCACAACGTGCTGCACACCCTGGGCTTCGACGCCTTCGGGCTGCCCGCCGAGCAGTACGCGGTGCAGACCGGCACCCACCCGCGGGTCTCCACCGAGGCCAACATCGTGAACATGCGGCGCCAGCTGCGCCGCCTGGGCCTGGGCCACGATCAGCGCCGTTCGGTCGAGACGATCGACCCGGGGTACTACAAGTGGACCCAGTGGATCTTCCTGGAGATCTTCAACTCCTGGTACGACCCGGAGGCGGACGCCGCCCGCCCGATCGACACCCTGGTCGCCCAGTTCGAGGCCGGCACCCGGCAGACCCCCGACGGCCGGCCGTGGGCCGGGCTGAGCCCCCTCGAACGCGCCAACATCCTGGGCGAGTACCGCCTGGCGTACGCCTCGGACGCGCCGGTCAACTGGTGTCCCGGGCTGGGCACGGTGCTGGCCAATGAGGAGGTCACCGCCGAGGGCCGTTCCGAGCGCGGCAACTACCCCGTCTTCAAGGCCAAGCTGCGCCAGTGGAACATGCGCATCACCGCCTACGCCGATCGGCTGCTGAACGACCTGGACGCGCTGGACTGGCCGGAGGCCATCAAGCTCCAGCAGCGCAACTGGATCGGCCGCTCCGAGGGCGCCCGGGCCGACTTCCCCGTGGGCGAGGAGAAGATCACCGTCTTCACCACCCGCCAGGACACCCTGTTCGGCGCGACGTACATGGTGCTGGCGCCCGAGCACCCGCTGGTCGCCGGCGCCGGGAACGGCAACGGCTCGATCGTCCCCGACGCCTGGCCCGAGGGCACCCACGACGTATGGACCGGCGGGCACGCCACCCCCGCCGACGCCGTCGCCGCCTACCGCAAGCAGGCCGCCGCCAAGTCGGACGTCGAGCGGCAGGCCGAGGCCAAGGACAAGACCGGCGTCTTCACCGGCGCCTTCGCGACCAACCCGGCCAGCGGCGAGCAGGTCCCGGTCTTCATCGCCGACTACGTCCTGATGGGCTACGGCACCGGCGCGATCATGGCCGTGCCCGCGCACGACAGCCGTGACTTCGCCTTCGCGCGCGCCTTCGAGCTGCCGATGCGCTGCGTCGTCGAGCCGTCGGACGACCGCGGCACGGACCCTTCGACCTGGGACGACGCCTTCGCCTCGTACGCGGCGAAGATCATCAACTCGACCGGCGCGGACATCTCGCTGGACGGTCTGGGCGTGACCGAGGCCAAGGCGAAGATCACCGAGTGGCTGGCCGACCGGGGCATCGGCGAGGGCACGGTCAACTTCCGGCTGCGGGACTGGCTGTTCAGCCGCCAGCGCTACTGGGGCGAGCCCTTCCCGATCGTCTACGACGAGGACGGCGTCGCACACGCCCTGCCCGCCTCGATGCTGCCGCTGGAGCTGCCGGAGGTCGAGGACTACTCCCCGCGCACCTTCGACCCGGACGACGCCGACACCCAGCCGGAGACCCCGCTGTCCCGCAACGAGGACTGGGTCCACGTCGACCTGGACCTGGGCGACGGCAACGGCATCAAGCGCTACCGCCGCGAGACCAACACCATGCCCAACTGGGCGGGTTCGTGCTGGTACGAGATGCGCTACGCGGACCCCCACAACACCGAGGCGCTGGTCGCCCCGGACATCGAGCAGTACTGGATGGGACCGCGCGAGGACCGGCCGGCCGGCGGCGTCGACCTGTACGTGGGCGGCGCGGAGCACGCCGTACTCCACCTGCTGTACGCCCGTTTCTGGTCCAAGGTGCTGCACGACCTGGGCCATGTGTCGTCCTCGGAGCCCTTCCACAAGCTGTACAACCAGGGCATGATCCAGGCCTTCGTCTACCGGGACAGCCGCGGTATCGCCGTCCCGGCCGCCGAGGTCGAGGAGCGCGACGGCGGCTACTACTACCAGGGCGAGAAGGTCAGCCGCGTCCTGGGCAAGATGGGCAAGTCCCTGAAGAACGCCGTCACCCCCGACGAGATCTGCGTCGAGTACGGTGCGGACACCCTGCGCCTGTACGAGATGGCGATGGGCCCGCTGGACGTCTCGCGGCCGTGGGACACCCGGGCCGTCGTCGGCCAGTACCGCCTGCTTCAGCGCCTGTGGCGCAATGTCGTCGACGAGGCGACCGGTGAGGTCACCGTCGTCGACGCGGAGCCGGACGAGGCCACACTGCGTGCCCTGCACAAGGCGATCGACGGCGTCACCCAGGACATGGCGAACCTGCGCTTCAACACCGCCATCGCCAAGGTGACCGAGCTGAACAACCACCTGACCAAGACGGGCGGACCGGTCCCGCGCACGGTCGCGGAGCGGCTGGTGCTGCTGGTGGCCCCGCTGGCGCCGCACATCGCCGAGGAGCTGTGGCGCAAGCTGGGTCACACCGACACCGTGGTGCACGCCGACTTCCCGGTGGCCGACCCGGCGTACGTCGTCGACGAGACCGTGACCTGCGTCGTCCAGATCAAGGGCAAGGTCAGGGCCCGCCTGGAGGTCGCTCCGTCGATCGCCGACGCGGACCTGGAGGCGACGGCCCTGGCGGAGCCGGCCGTCGTGGCGGCGCTGAACGGCGCGGGCATCCGGAAGGTCATCGTCCGGGCGCCGAAGCTGGTGAACATCGTCCCGGCGTAGTCGCCGACGGGTGCCCGGGGCCGGTCCGGGCACCCGGCAGCGGCGACCACAGGGGTTTCCCCTACGGGCAGGTTGGGGGTTCGTCAGGAACCCGTGACCTGCCCGAGCCGTTTACCGTGGAGGGAGAGGGCGCGGGCACGGCCGGCGCCGCCGATACGTCCGGGGAGAGCCATGGAAGCTGTCGTCGCCGTCCTGGGGCTGCTCTTCGTGCTGTTCGTCGTGGCCGGGGTGTTCGTGGCGGTCAAGGCCGTGCAGGCGGCCAAGCGCGGCGTGGACCGTACGGTCGCCCAGGCCCGCAGAACCGTCGAGGACACCGGCCTGCGTGCCCGGCAACTCGCTCAGCCCGGCGTGGTCGGGGAGCTCGCCCAGCTGCGGCTCTCGCTGCGCACCTCCATGCGCGCCACCCAGGACGTGCTGCACTCCGGCTCGGCGGACGATGCCTCCCTCCGCGAGGCGATCGGCCTCTTCGAGCGGCTGAGTGCCCATGGCCATGAGCTCGACGACGACCTCAAGCGGCTCGAACGTGAGCCCGACCGGGCCACCATTGCCGCCCGCCTTCCGGAGCTCCGCGAGCGCACGGAGCGGATCACGCACTCCGCGGAATCGCTGCGCTGGGCCGCGCGGGACCGTGCCCGCAAATTCGCGGACGACGATCTGGCGTCGCTCAGCGACCAGATCGATGTCGAATCAGGAGCGCTGCGGCACTGGACCCGGGCCGAGGAGACCGGGGCCGCGGACCCGCTGCGGGAGCCCGTACGGGGACGCCCGGGGCCGGAAGGACGGCCGCAGGGACCCGGGGGCGGGCCGGCGGCGGCCGGACCTGCACGGGCAGGGGCGGCCGGAAACGGCGACTCCCGGCGCCCGGCCCCCGCGGACCCGCCGGCGATCACCACCCGGGACCCCCGCACCCAGCCGACCTACCCGTGGCAGAAGGCCCCCCGGACAGAGGGCACGACGACATGAGGCTCCGGGCAGGCATATGACGAGCGAGACGATGGCGTCCGCGCCGGCGTCCGCGACCGTGCGGTAGGTCTCCGCGAACATCGTGGGGCTGGGCC